>CABQGZ010000084.1 GCA_902463835.1 uncultured Lachnospiraceae bacterium | reverse complement strand
CAGCGGATGATCAAAAATATCCTCCGTCCTCCCGGTCTCCACCAATCCTCCCAGATACATGACGCCCACCGTATCGGAGATATGCTCCACCACCGACAGGTCGTGGGATATGAACAGATACGTCAGATTGAATTCTCTCTGCAGATCCTTCAACAGATTGATGACCTGGGCCTGTATGGAGACGTCCAGGGCAGAGACCGGCTCATCGCAGACAATGAACTCCGGATTCACGGCAATGGCCCGGGCGATGCAGATACGCTGCCGCTGGCCGCCGGAGAACTCATGGGGATACCGGTCCTTGTGGTATTCCTGCAGACCACAGGCATTCATGATCCTTGTAATGTAGGCGTCATGCTCCTCCTTGGGGACAATATGGTGTTCCCGCACGGCCTCACCGATGATCTCCCCGATGGGAAGTCTTGGCGACAGGGAGGAATAGGGATCCTGGAAGATGATCTGCATCTTGGTACGCAGGGCACGCAGCTCCTTCTTGTCCATCTTATGCACATCCTGCCCGTTGAACAGCACCGTGCCCTCCGTCTTATCCAGCAGGCGCAGTATCGTGCGGCCAGTGGTGGATTTTCCACAGCCAGATTCCCCTACCAGCCCCATGGTGGTTCCACGCTTAATCGTGAAGCTCACATCATCCACTGCCTTTACCGTACCCTTCTTTGCACCGATGCCGCCCTTGATCGGAAAGTATTTTTTCAGATGGCTGACCTCCAGAATATTGTCATTTCTTTCTTCCTTTGCCATATATTATTCCCCCTCCTTTACAGCGTCGCTTACATGACGGTAACAGCTTACGTAATGAGTATCGGAAAGCTTTATCTCATCCGGATACCGGCCATTGCAGGCCTCAATGCACATCTCACACCGATCCTTAAAATAGCAGTAGTTGGGCATGTCAACGGGATTCGGAACCTTTCCCGGAATGCTGTAGAGCTTGTCTACCTTCTTACCCACCACCGGTTTGGAGTTCATCAGGCCTATGGTATAGGGATGGCGGGGATCCCCAAAGATCTCCTGGGCCGTTCCCTTCTCCACCACACGACCTGCATACATGACCACCACGTAATCCGCCATCTCCGCAATGACGCCCAGATCGTGGGTGATCAACATGATGGAGCTGTTGATCTTATCCTTTAAGTCCCGCAGAAGATCCAGAATCTGTGCCTGAATCGTCACATCCAGCGCCGTGGTTGGCTCATCCGCCACGATCAGCTTCGGATTGCAGGCAAGTCCCATGGCGATCATCACACGCTGGCGCATGCCGCCGGACAGCTCATGGGGATACATTTTGTACACGCCTTCACTGTTGGCAATACCCACCATTTTAAGCATCTCGATGCTTCTCTGCTTCACCTGCTCCTTCGTCATATCCGGATTGTGGAGCGCGATCACCTCGTCCACCTGATTCCCGATCCGGAACACCGGATTTAAGGAGGTCATGGGTTCCTGAAAGATCATGGCCATCTGATTTCCCCGAAGCTTCTGCATCTCCTTCACCGGCGTGTTTACAATATTATATACCTCTGATCCCGTGTCAAAACGGATCTCTCCCTCCACCGTCTGGCCGGTGGGGCGCTGCACCAGCTGCATCATGGAAAGGCTTGTCACCGATTTCCCACAGCCGGATTCCCCCACGATTCCCACGGTCTTTCCCCGGGGCACATCAAAGGACACGCCGTCCACAGCCTTCACCGTTCCGATATCCGTGAAAAAGTAGGTGTGTACATTGTCGAATTCCACCACATTCCCGGGATTTTTCATCTTTGTGATGTATTCCTCCTTCGGAATGCTCCTGCGGTTCCTCTTTTTCTCAATTTCAGCAGTAATTTTACGATTCTCTTTGGAAATTCGCCTGGATTCTTTCGCTGAAATGTAATTCACACCTTTTTTCTTCTTACTCTCAAATAATCCCATACTGCTCACCTACCTCTTCATCTTTGGGTCAAACGCATCCCGAAGTCCGTCTCCGATAAAGTTAAAGCCCAACACCGTGAGTAGGATCAGGATTCCGGCCGGAACCCAAACAAACCAGAAATTCGTCATAACATAAGAATCGTTTACCGCATTGATAATATTGCCCCAGGACGCAAAGGGGAATTTTACGCCAAGCCCCAAGAAGGACAAAGTGGCTTCCGTCAGGATCGTATCTCCAAGTCCCATGGTTGCGATGACGATCAGCTGCGGCACTACATTGGGCACAAGATGAATAAAGATTCTTCTGTGCACACTGATTCCCAGCGCTTCCGCAGCTGTCATAAATTCCTGCTCCCGCAGGGACAGGATCTGGCCGCGCACCATTCTGGCAACACTGGCCCAGCCCAAAAGTCCCAGCATAGCGCACAGCACGAAAATACGTATCTGAGGATCCAGCTTCCAGAAATCCATGATAGAACCCAGGATAATATACAGCGGCATGGTGGGAATACAGTAAAAAATATCCACGATACGCATGATCAGCGTATCCACCCAACCGCCGAAGAATCCGGCGATACCTCCCATGATCACACCAATCAGTATCTCCAGAATCACAACTACAAATCCAACCATCAGCGAGATTCTTCCGCCGAACATCAGTCGGGTCAGCAGATCCATGCCATGGCCGTCCGTCCCCAGCGGATGGGCTTTGGAGGGTGCCGCGTACACATCGTTCACCTGGGTCTCTACATAGCTTCTCACAGTATACTGCTCATTTTTCCGCTTCAGCACATACTCCGTCTCCTTTCCGTCCACATCCGTGAACACAAAGGAATCCGCCTCCTCATCAATGGCGGACAGTACCGCATCGCGGAATTCCAGGGTGAGGAACACGCCCTCTGAAACAGGACTGATCTTATAGAAGGAGGCAATGGCGTACTCATTGTTGTCCTTTAAAAATAACGCGCCCTCCTCATTTTCTTCCAGAGTATACGTAACACCTTCTGCCTCCAGAGCTGCCGCATGATTTTCCATTGCCTCCAGGGCTGCTTTTTGGAATGCAAAAGAAAGCTCTGTCCCCTCTGCGGCTGTGGCAAAAACATATTTGGTTGCGATGGCAATCTCCTCCGCAACACTGATGCTTGCCGTCCGTCCCTTCTGACTGATGGCGTACTGTACGCCGTCCGCCTCAAATCCCTTCTGTCCGGTCTCCACCGCCGCTGTGTATGCTGCTTTTATATTGTCACTCAGGGCTCCCTCCACCGTCTCCCGGAAATTGGCCATTCCCCGCAGCGTTGTCACCGTGGCGATCTCCGCCCCCTGAACAATGTAATACACGTTATCGCTTTTTTCCAGCAATCCGTATGTGACGCCGCCCGCCTCAAAGCTCTCTGCCCCCTGGTTGATGGCCAGGATCACTCTCGCCTGGGCGGCCGCAGGAAATTCCTTTCCCTCCGCCACACTGTACTGCCAGTCCATATTTTTCGCCGCTCCCGCGTAATCCTTGATGGCTGTCTCCATGGTGCGGAACACTTCCTTCTCCCCGTAAGGAGCAATCATCCCTCCCACAAAAGAAAAGAGGAACATACAAACGATGATCACCAGCCCAACCATGGCCAGCCGATTCCGAAAGAACCGCTTGGCCACCATCATTCCCGGCGACAATACCTTTACTCTCTGTTCATCATCCAAAGAAGTGGATGTGCTGATATTCTTACTCTCTGATCTTTCTCTGTTACTCATCCCGCTTCTCCTTCCTAGTGAACTCTTACCCGCGGATCTGCCACCGCGTACAAAATATCTGCGATCAGGTTCCCAAGCAATGTCAGAATTGCCAGAAACGTCAGATAAAACATGGAAAAGGGAATGTCTCCCCTTGTCATACTCAGATACGAAGTATATCCGATTCCCGGTATCTCAAAGAGCTGTTCTGTGATCAGCGCGCCTGCAAATAATCCAGGAAGACTTCCGCCCAGAATCGTGATGATGGGAATCAAGGTGTTGCGGAACGCATGATAATTGATGACGCGCTTTTCCGAAAGCCCCTTGGCTCTGGCAGTTCGGATGAAATCCGAGTTCAATACCTCCAGCATATTTGTTCTCGTATAACGCATGAGACTTCCGATTCCAACAATCGTCAGTGTTGCCACTGGAAGAATCAGATGTTGGGCATAATCCAGAATCTGCCCCACAGGGCTCATCTGCTCATGCATACGGCCTACAATGCCGTAGAGATCCAGCCAGCCCAGCTTCACGGAAAATATCATCTTTAAGATCGTTGCAAAGAAGAAGCTGGGCAGCGAGATGCCAATCAGAGCGATCACCGTGACCGCGTAATCTGTCCTGGAATACTGCCGCCTCGCCGCCAGAATCCCCAGTGGAATCGCGATCAGTATCTCCAGCAGAAAAGCGCATGATCCCAGCGCAAAGGAATACCAGATGACATCCTTGAACTTCTCGGTGACAGGTACGTTCCAGTGCCAGGAATCTCCAAAATCTCCGGTTAGAACGTTTCCCATCCAGATCACATATCCCTTCGGAATATTCACATCCAATCCATAAGATTTATTCAGCTGATCCCGCAATTCCTCGTAGGACTTCGCCCCTGGCTTCTGAGACAGCTCCCGCGCCTTATTCTCCACATAGGAGGATGGCATGCATCTCATGATGGAATAGATGATCAGTGTTACAAAAAATAAAATGACAACGCTCATTCCCAAGCGCTTTGCAATAAATTTTATCACGCTTCCACTCTCCTTGAACACGACTTTGAGCCCACTTTACGCGGGCCCAAAGCAATTTTTTCGAATCTGCGATTCATGTATACAACATTTCATTCTTTTGCCAGAGCAAATTATTTCATTTCCACATTCTGGATCTCTGCCAGCCATCCATAGAACGGGGTAATGTCTTTTGTCATTGTATCTTCCTTGATTCGTTCCGGACTAAATATAATACAGTTCTGTCTCTGGTAGGTGGGAAGCTCTACGCCCCAATCCAGCAAAATATCGAGACACTGCTTGTACTCAGCCTTACGGAAGGCCTGATCGTCGCTGGTACGAGCCTCCATCATCAGATCATCCAGCGTTTTATCCGCAATGTGATAGTGGTTGGAGTTGGTTCCACCTTTTCCCACAATGTTGCTGCTGTGGTATACCTGATACATATCCGGATCGATGGTTGCGGCCCAGGCTGCTGTCCAGAAGTTCTGGATTCCTGCATCCATGGAATCCCAGAGGACATTGGAGTCTGCAGGGTTGTTCACCGTCAGAGTGATACCGATCTCTTCAAGGGCTGCCTTTGCATCCGTCAACAAGCCGAATGCAGGATGATCGGAACCGCCCTCTGCAGGAATGATCACCTCGTACTCCATCTTTGCTCCCTCGGGAGCTGCCGTAACCTTGCCGTCTGCTTCGGTGTAGCCAGCGGCTTTTAAGAATCCAAGCGCTGCCTTCTTCGCCGCTTCGTACCGCTCCTCCGCGGTCATTCCGTCTGTGTAAATTGGGTTACCGTCCACGTCCTTGGAATATGCCACTGCATAATCTGCATCCGACTTCTGGGGTGCTGCCCAGGAGGTGTTGGAAATGGGGTAGTTGATAATGCTTGCGGCGTCACCATAGTATGAATCAATATTTACATCTCTATACACGGAGAAGATGGTCATAAATGCCTTTCTAAGGTTCTTGGAAGCATCACTGTCCGGCACTCCGCCTACATTTACCGTATCCGCGTTACATCCCAGGTATCCATACCCCAGGTTATCTACACTGCTTGTGATAATCTTCTTGCCGGAAATCTCGCCGTCCCCGTTGATCTTGCCAATCTGCTCGAAGGTAGACTTACTTCCGGAGGGATCCGTCAGATCGATGGTTCCCTGTTCTACCGCAGATACCTTCTCAGCCTCCGCAGTCTCCTTGAACTGAACCTTGGCAATCTTGGGAGCTCCCTTAAAATAATGGTCATTTGCCGTAAAATAAATGGTCTTATTCTCATATTTGTCAAATACGTAGGGACCAGCACCCATGGGCTTTGTGGTCTTCTCACGTAAAATGGACAGATCTCCACGGGTAAAACCGAAGGAGTTATTCTCATAGTCATACAGGCTCTTATCGCCATAGTAATGGAGAGGTGCAACCGCGATTCCCAGCTGATAGATGGTTGTTGCCTCAAAACCATCGGTAATCACCTTCAGGGTATAATCGTCTACGCGGACAATTCCGGAGATATTGGGAACTTCCTCTCCCTGTCCTGCCGCTCTCATCTCCTCAATGATCGCACTCTCCGCCATAGCGGTGGCATCGGCAGCAAAGTATGTCTCATCCCCAGCATAATTGGTTCCCAGAAGCTTATAATTGCCGCCATACAGCGCGATCACATCCGCCAATACCGTCTCGTCATCCTTGCCGGCCGGATCATACTCCGGCGCATACAATGCGGCAAAGCACTGTGCTTTCGTCATGCCGGCTTCCAGACCAAATTTGGTGGGATCCGGAACTACATCGGACTCTACCCATGCGAATTCGTCGGTGAGCACCGGCGCCAGAATATCCTTGGATATCTGCTCTTTCAGAGCCTCAGGCATCTCCGCAAGCTTTGCCTCCACCATCTCCTTCGTTACAGAATCTGCAGCTGTGGAGTTGGCGCGGTACGCCTTTAAGCCCTTCACCGGTACAGAATAGAAGGTGCTGCTTCCGTCGTAATCCGTATCGCTGTAAGCATAGAGATTAAAGATTACATCGTCAATGGTCATGGGTTCGCCATCGCTGAATTTGATATCTTTTCGTAATTTCACTGTATAAGTGGTGTCTCCAGTGGCGTCATCGATGTCTACCTCCACATCGGACGCACTCTTGTATGTATAGTCTGTACCGTTGTAAGAAATTGTCTCTCCATCGATACCCTTATAAATAATTCCGCCAGCCCGGTCGTTTTCAATCAGATAGATCTGTGTCATATCACTTGCCTGTTTGTCATAATCTGTGTCAGCGAAAAATGGGCTGAATTTCTCACTAAACTGTGCATAGCCTGCTACCAATGGCGTACCATCACCTTTGGCGTTCCCTTTTCCGTCATCCCCCTCGGTTTTACTGCCGCAGCCAGCCAATAAACCGACTGCCAACACGCCCGCCAAGAGAACGGAAAGTAATTTTTTCTTCATCTTTTTTGTCCTCCTTTTATTTTTCTATATAAACGCGAATGCGAATATATCATAATTGCTCTCTATTCTTTTCTTTCCACACCTGCTTCATCAGATGACGGTGATAGACCACTGCCGTGTAGTTTATCACTGCCAGAAGCACAAGGACCGTCAGCAATATGTATTCGGAATATTCCTTCCATGTCCTTACATTTCTCACAATCAGAAAAACATCTCCGCAGAGAGCCAGCAGATTCAAAACACATGCGCCGTATACCGCTCTCATCATACGTCCGAAGGATCCCTCATAAGCGTATCGCTCCATTTGCTGTTCACAATGCATGAATGCCCAGGTGCCCAGAATATAGTATACGGCTGGGAAAAACATACACACCATCGGCAGAATCACATAAGGGGTATACGTTCCAGGGCTGTCGAAAAAACAGACGCCTGTCAGCAGCATGATCTCCATAACTGCCGCCAGCAGCTGAAATGCACCGTTCTTCCTGCGATGCGTTTGTTCCAGTCTGTGTACATAATAAGTGCCAATATAGCGAAAGCTCTTTGTTTCCCCCTCCGCCGCTGCATAATCCTTTACAAACCGCCTCTTCATAAGTTGTTCTCCGGTCGCGTACAAATGTTTTTTGCATTATAACACAGGTCATTTTTTTTGGCAAATCGTTGCGCTACCATATTATCATGTCATCGCTGTATCGCTTTAGCAGTCTAATATCTCGTTTTTCTGATGATAACGGCTGGGTAACTTCTTGCTTTACAATTTTTTTGTAACTATACCATTTTATTTGGGATTGCACAATTGCTTTTGGGACATTCTTGGCAGATTCTTTGCGTGTTGGCAAAAATGGAAAAGAGCCGTACGGGATATGCATTGTATTGCTGTACCCGACGGCTCTCTTGTCAGAAAATCAACTTCACCCGTTCATCAATATTTTCTTTTTCCTTTGGTTCCGGCATTGTTACGATTCCACCGAAGGGCATCTGAGCCAACAGCCTGTAATTCTCCGGTACATTTGTCAGTTCATGCACAATCTCATCAATCACCGGATTGTAGTGCTGCAGAGACGCTCCGATTCCCAGCTCACACAGACCGCTCCATATGCTTAATTGCAGCATACCGCTAGACTGACTTGCCCACACCGGGAAATTATCCGCATACAGTGGAAATTGCTCCTGAAGCCCTTTTACTACTATTTCATCATAAAAATACAGTACCGTTCCTGCTCCGGCCTTGAAGCTGTCAATCTTGTTCCTGGGTACCTGTCCTCCAAAGGCATCGTAAATTGCATCCCATAACCGGTCTTGCTCCTCACCAAGGACGACCACGATCCGTGAACTTTTCATATTAAAAGCATCCGGTACCAACTCCGTAAGCTCTTGGACAAGCCGGATTATCTTCTCCTGTGATACGGGAAGTTCTTTATTGATATTGTAATAGCTTCTTCTTTTTTCTAATGATTCCTTTATACTCATATTGGATTCCTCCTAAACTATGTAATGTTGCAGCTATACAAAGTTGAATATTTCAAGCAACAGCGTATAACTATATTCTATCAGCTCTTACAATTCAATTATATCAACCATTGTCTCAATTTCAATAAAATTCCCGGATTTTCTCATTTTTTAGCAGGTTCTTTGTACCTTATTGATAGGAATTTATGAAACAGAATGCGGCAGAGATAATGACAGCGCAGCTCGCCGCACCAGCAGCGGTATTCACGGTAGTTGTTGGCGAAATCCATCTCGTAGCAGATCTCACGGGTTTTCTCTGCAAAACGGCGAAGGAAGAACGCCCGCTTTACGGCAAGAACGGCAAGAATAGCCGTGATAAGGACAAATACTATTAAAATCAAATCGCCGCTCATAGTAGGCGTCTCCTTTTCTGTAAAATATTCCACGGTAATCAAGAAACATAATTACACTGGCAATGAGCAAAGCGAATTGCAGAGCAGCGCAAGTGTACTTACAGTCTAACTACGCTTCGGCGCTGCGCATTATGCCCCTTGATTACCGTGCATCCCCCGAAGGGGATACACGGCGCTTTCTCCATTATGTTTCGGGAAAGACTTAATAAATGTCATTGACTTATTTGCCGATTTCCGGAAGAGTAGGTTCTTGACCATCATATGTGTTGGAAATCGTATAGGAACTACCTTCAACAGCTCTTGAAGCAGCGTCACCAACAGCCCATCCAATAACTTTTCCGCTGATAGTTACATCTGAACCAACTTTATTACCAGTAATAGTAATAATATTAGCTTTACCAGCTGCCTGAGATGCAAGTTGTCCAACAATACCACCAGCACAAATAGTTTCGCCAGTGATTGTGCTTGAGCCAGTAGCACTTATGTTACAATTATACACTTCACAATCTTTAACAGTATTTCCATACATTACAGCTCCTGCGATTCCAGCAATTTGTCTTGCCCCGGTTACAGTAGTGCCGTTAACTTTACAATTGGAAACAGTGCTTTTTCCTTCACACAAAATACCAACAACGCCGCCGATATTATCGCCATATCCCAAGAAAGCTTGAGCTGAAGAAGAGTTGGACTTGATTATGCAATCAGTAACATCGCAGTCGGTAATGTTACCATATGAATAGCCAGTAACGCCACCTACGAATCTACCGCCAGTTACATCTGTGTTCTTTACATCACAATTTTCAAAATTGCTTGTAAAACCATTTGCAGCAAATGCGCCTGCATATGCACCACTTTTTCCAGTAAGCGTATTTGTAAAACTTGAGTCTGCAATAGTCAAATGTGAGAAAGTACCATTTGCACTATTTGCGCAGAGACCAGCTTTTTCCTTTACAGAAACGGTTAGATGAGAAATAGTCGCATTT
>CABQGZ010000083.1 GCA_902463835.1 uncultured Lachnospiraceae bacterium | reverse complement strand
GATCTGGAAGAGGATTATGATAAATTAAAGCCCAGTCGGTTTCAGGTAGACATGGAAGCTACGGAGGAGAAAAAGACTGCCATTGAAGAGGCCATCGGAGACATTCTTCCGGTGAAGATACAGATGGATTCCTTTGTCAGCGTGCCCACACAGATGGTTGTGCGCTTCATGGGGATGGAGAATATGATGCTGTCCATGTATGATTATCCGGAGCTGTTTCTGGAAATGATGGATCGTATCGCGGAGGACACCATCGCCTACTGCCGGATGCTGGAGGAGAAGCAATTGATCATGCCCACCAACGGCTTCACCAATGTGCGGCAGGGAACTTGGGGCTTCACCAATGATCTGCCGGGATGGGAGGAGTGGGAGAAGCGCCCCTTTACCACCAGGGATGTCTGGGGCTTTATGGACTCCCAGGAGAGTGTCAGCATATCGCCAGCCATGTATGAGGAATTTGTGTTCCCCTGCTACAAGAAGATCTCGGAACAGTTCGGGCTCTTCTCTTATGGCTGCTGCGAACCGGTGGATCCCATCTGGGACAGATGCGTCAGCAAGTTTGAGAATCTGCGAAAGGTGTCTATCTCCCCTTGGTGCAACGAGGAGGTGATGGGCGAGAAGCTGCAGGGCAGCAAGGTGATCTACTACCGAAAGCCCAGTCCGAATTTCCTTGGCGTGGATCGGGTGCTGGATGAGGAGGCCTTCCGGGCGCATATCCGCAAGAGCCTTATGGCGGCAAGGGGATGTAAGATGGAGATTACACAGAGAGACGTGTACACCATACATCATGACATCGCCAAGGCAAAACAATATGTGAATATTATTCGCGAAGAAATTGAAGACTATTGGAAAAACTAAGGGAAGTTAACAAAATAAAATGAAATGACCGTTGAAATACCGAAAAATAATGTAGAATTATGTCGTTTGTCGTCAAAGTATAGATAGCATTGGATCAAAAAAGAAATAATGATGCATATATTAGATATATTTTATCGGTTACGTATAAAGCAAGATATATAAAAAACAGAGCAATATTTAGATATTATAAGCTGATTTTGAAAGCTATAATATAATCATCAAGAACAACTTAACGTACAAACATATTACAAGGAGGAAATGATATGAAGAGAAAAGTTGTAAGCTTATTGTTGACAGCTGTGATGGCTGTCGGTCTGGTGGCAGGATGCGGCAATAACGAGGAGAAGCCCGGCACGAACCCGGATGACAAGAATCCGGGACAGCAGCAGACGACCGACGGGAAGTATGACGGTGTAACCCTTGAGTACTGGTCCATGTGGAACAACAGCGAGCCTCAGGGTAAGGTGCTTCAGGAGGCGGCAGATGCTTTTGAGAAGGAGACCGGCGCGAAGATCAATATCACATGGAAGGGCCGTGATATCAACACCATTATCCAGAGCTCTCTGGAGGCAAAGGATAAGATCGATCTGTTCGAAGAAGATTATCAGCGTATCAGCATGAACTACAAGGATCATCTTCTTGATCTGACTGATATGGCGAAGGCAGCAAATTACGATGCCAAGAGCTATGCATGCTTCAATGATAACGTAAAGAAGTGGGCTGGATTCCTTGCCTGCATCACGGAACAGCCTCAGGTAGGCGGTATCTTCTACAACCAGGATATCTTTAAAGATGCTGGAATTGATACACTTCCCGCCACATGGGATGAGTTCATGGCAGCCTGCCAGAAGATGAAAGACAAAGGCTATGAGCCCATGGCATTGGATTCCGCTTATGCAACATTCTTTGCAGGTTACCATTTTGAGCGTAACTTAGGAGAAGAGAGAGTGACAGAGCTGGCAGCAAAGGGTGGCTGGAGCCAGGATGCGAAAGCGGTAAAGGCTGCTCAGGAGCTGATTGATTTTGTGAAGGCTGGTTACCTGGCTGATGGTGCACCGGACGAATATCCGGCAAGCCAGAACAAGATGGGTCTGACCCAGAAGGTTGCCATGGTTGTATGTGCCAACTATGTATGTGCTGAGATCAATGGCAATACCAACGTGGAACTGAATTGGGGTCTGATGAACTATCCGACCGTAAAAGACGGTGTGACAACCACCAACTCCTACGCAGGGGCAAACGCAATTGCAATTGCAAAATACACCAAGAACGCACAGGCTGCCTTCGACTTTGCAATGTTTTTGACCAGCGGCGAATATGATCAGAAGATGGCGGATACCGCTTCCCAGATTCCGGCGGATCCCAGCAACACTGCTCCGGCGATCATGAACGGAACCGTTGAGGTTCTGAAGGCAACTACCAATCCCTTGAGTTGGTCTATGGGGCTTGAGAGCAACAGCGATGTGACAGCAATGGTTACTGACTGGGCTGCTCAGTTATTCAGCGGCAACTATGCAACCGGGGAAGCTGCTATGCAGGCATTGGATGCTTTTTATTAAAAAGTAGTTTGAATCAATTGTATTCACTTGTTTAAGAAGCGTTGACAAGATAAGGCGGTGCCGTATGCGCCGCCTTATCTTAAAATGGAGGGAAAGAAATACAATGAAGAAAAAGAAAGCATTTATTATAGGGTTTGCACTTCCGTGTACGTTGAGCCTGATTATTATGTATCTGTATCCGGCACTTCGGACAATTGCCATGAGCTTCTTTAAAATCGGAAGTGTGACAACCTCTGTATCGGAATGGTCATTTAACGGACTTGGTAATTATCTGAAAATATTTAACAGTGCAGTGTATCAGACATCCATGAAGAACATGCTTGTAATCTGGGTGGTGGGCGGTGTGCTTACCTTGTCTCTGTCGCTGCTTTTCGCTGTGATTCTCACCAGCGGAATCCGATTTAAGAAGTTTTTCCGGGCGGCAATCTATCTGCCCAATATCATCAGTGCAGTTGCATTAGCCACCATGTGGATCCAGTATATCTACAGCCAGGATTACGGCCTGCTCAACAGGATTCTTGGAATCTTTGGGTTGGAGGGCGTGAAATGGCTGGGGACGGACACCAAGTTCTGGGCCATGCTGATTGCCTTTGTCTTTGGGGCGGTAGGGTACTATATGCTGATCTTCATCAGCGGTATCGAGCGGATTCCCCAGGATATTTTTGAAGCGGCTACCATCGACGGCACCAACCGTATTCAGCAGTTTGTGCATATTACGCTGCCGCTTTTGAAGAGTATCATAAGAACGAATATTACGTTCTGGAGTATCAGTGTTATTACATTCTTCCTCTGGACGAAGATGTTTTCGCCTGTCAATTCGGAGGCGTCCACCATTGTTCCGGTGGTATTCCTCTATGACACAGCCTTTGGCGGTAAGGGTACCGTGACGCGTGACGCAGGTGCGGGCGCAGCCATCGGCGTAGTGCTTGCACTCTTTGTGGCATTGGTTTATTTTGTTTTCAACCGGCTGCTCAAAGAAGACGATCTGGAATTCTAAGAAAGAGGTGAGAACATGGGAAGAAAGAAAAGAGAACGTTATAGGGAAAAAGTGAACTGGAAAAAGGAAGTGTCACTCCTTCCCGGTTATATATTTGTGCTGCTGTGGATTGCCTTTACGGCAATTATGTTGTGCTGGATCATAGGGGCAAGCTTCTCCACCTCCAGAGAGATCTTTTCCGGTTCGGTGTTCAAGTTTGAGACCGGCATTCATTGGGAAAACTATGTGAGTGCATGGGCAGGCAACAATGTATCCACATACTTTTTGAACTCACTGCTGTACTCGGTTGTCAGCTGTACCGCAGTAATATTGATTTCAGCCCCGGGGGCATATGTATTGGCCAGATTCACATTCCTGGGAAGGAAGCCCATCAAGACGGGACTGATCCTTGCCATGAGTATTCCGGAGATCATGATCATCATGCCGATCTACTCCCTGACCGTATCCTGGCAGATTCGGGGAAGAGTGTTGCTGATGATCTTATATACCCTTGTGCGTGTGCCGTTTACTACCACATATCTGCTGAACTTCTTTGCGAGCCTATCCAGAAGCTATGAGGAAGCGGCGGCCATTGACGGCTGCTCGCCAAGCAAGACCTTCTGGCAGATCATGCTGCCGCTGGTTCAGCCGGCGCTGATCACGGTGACGATCTTTAATTTTATGAGTGTATGGAATGAGTTCTTCATGGCTTTGATCTTCGCAAGCTCTGTGGACACCATGCCCCTTGGCGTAGGACTCTTACAGATTGTGAATTCCATGAAGTATACCGGAGATTACGGCGGATTATTTGCTGCGGTGGTGATCGTATTCCTGCCAACCTTCCTGTTGTACATCTTCCTGTCTGAGAAGATCATTGCCGGAGTGACCGGCGGCGGTGTGAAGGGGTAATTGAGAATGAAAGTGAGGAAATAGTTTTGAATAGAGAATTAAGCGGAAGAGTGACGATTCCGACGGATGTGGATGTAGTGCCGGAGACCCTGGAGCTGATCAAGCGCTGGGGCGCGGACGCTATCCGGGATTGCGATGGTACCGATTATCCGGAGGAACTGAAAAATGTGGATGCCAAGGTGTATTCCACTTACTATACAACGAGAAAAGACAATGATTGGGCGAAAGCGAATCCGGACGAGATTCAGCAGATGTACATCATGACGCCATTCTATACGGCGGTGGAGGAGACCCTGTCCATCCACCTGATGTATCATCTGTATCCCGATATGCTGAAGGTCAACGACCGGGATGATATCAAGAGGTGGTGGGAGGTGATTGATCGTACCACCGGTGAAGTAGTTCCGGTGGAACAGTGGGACTATGACAGTGAATCCGGCGATGTGACGATCCGGGAGGCAAAAAAATTCCATGATTATACCGTAAGCTTCCTTGCCTATATCATGTGGGATCCGGTACATATGTACAATGCGGTGACCAATGGCTGGACAGATTTTGAGAAGCAGATTACCTTCGACGTGCGTCAGCCTAAGACCCACAAATATTCTCTGGAGCGGCTTCGGAAGTATATCGAGGCGAATCCTCATATCAATGTGATTCGTTACACCACCTTCTTCCATCAGTTCACACTGATCTTCGACGAGCTGGCACGGGAAAAATATGTGGACTGGTACGGCTATTCTGCATCGGTGAGCCCCTATATCCTGGAGCAGTTTGAGCAGGAGGTGGGCTATAAGTTCCGTCCGGAGTACATCATCGACCAGGGATATATGAACAATACCTATCGGATTCCCTCAAAGGAATTCCAGGATTTCCAGGCGTTCCAGCGGAGAGAGGTGGCGAAGCTGGCCAAAGAGTTCGTCGACGTGACTCATGAGTGCGGCAAGGAAGCTATGATGTTCTTAGGCGATCACTGGATCGGCATGGAGCCTTTCATGGACGAGTTTGCATCCATCGGTTTGGACGCGGTGGTGGGAAGTGTTGGAAATGGAGCTACCCTGCGGCTGATCAGTGATATTAAGGGCGTAAGGTACACGGAAGGACGTTTTCTTCCCTACTTTTTCCCGGATACCTTCCACGAGGGAGGAGACCCGGTGAGGGAGGCCAAGGTGAACTGGGTAACTGCCCGGCGTGCCATCCTGCGCAGCCCCATTGACCGGATCGGCTATGGCGGCTATCTGAAGCTGGCCATGGAGTTCCCGGAGTTCATCGACTATGTGGAGAGCGTGTGCAAGGAGTTCCGCCTGCTGTATGAGAACATCAAGGGAACCACGCCCTACTGCATGAAGCGGGTGGCAGTGCTGAACTGCTGGGGCAAGATGCGTGCATGGGGCAATCATATGGTGCATCATGCGATCTATTATAAGCAGAATTACTCCTATGCAGGGGTGATCGAGGCCCTGAGCGGACAGCCCTTTGATGTGAGGTTCATAAGCTTTGATGATATTCGGAATAATCCGAATCTGTTAAAGGAATTTGACGTGGTGCTGAATGTGGGCGACGCAGATACGGCATACAGCGGCGGAGAGAACTGGCTGGATGAGACCATCATCACAGCAGTGAAAGAGTTTATCTACAATGGCGGCGGATTTATCGGTGTTGGCGAGCCGGCTGCGCATCAGCATGAGGGACATTTCTTCCAGCTGGCCACGGTGATGGGCGTGGAGAAAGAGAATGGCTTTACGCTGAATGTGGATAAATACAATTGGGAGGAGCATGACCACTTTATCAAGGCGGACTGCACCAAGGAGATTGATTTCGGCGAGGGAAAGAAGAGCATCTACGCTCTGGAAGACACCGAGATTCTGGTACAGCGGGATAAGGAAGTGCAGATGGCAGTCAAAGAGTTCGGAAAAGGGCGTACCGTTTACATCAGCGGACTTCCCTACAGCTTTGAAAACAGCCGCATCCTCTATCGTTCCATCCTCTGGTCCGCCCATGACGAGGAGGGACTTCACCGGTGGTTTTCTTCCAACTTCAATGTGGAAGTCCATGCCTATGTGGCCAACGGGAAGTACTGTGTGGTCAACAATACTTACGAGTCTCAGAGTACGACGGTGTACAAGGGCGACGGCAGCAGCTTTGATCTGGAGCTTGCAGCCAACGAGATTCTGTGGTATGAGATTTAGTTTTCTGGTTACAAAGGGGATTGACTGACATGAGCTGTGCAATTGATTTCCAGAAGAATATTACCCGGTGGGAGGAAGCCCTTCCACTGGGCAACGGTGAGATGGAGTGCCTGATCTGGGGCAATCCATCTTGTCTTAACTTTTGCCTGAATCGAATGGATATCCAGAAGCGGATATCATTGTCTGGAGCAGAGGGCCGCGAGAAGGTCGGTCGGTGGCTTCCGACAGGAAAGATCGAGCTTGCTTTTTCGGAATATGAGAACGTATTTTCTCATCTGGAGCTTGTAAGCGGACAGGCAAGACTTTGCCTGGAAAAGGATGGAAGCGACGGCGCTCAGATCCGGAGTGTGGTGCATGCGGTAAAAGGAATCGGCATGATCGCCATAGATCTGCCCCCTGCGCAGGTTTCTGTGACACTGGAATTAAATGAGGAGCTTCCCGGCGAGCCTGTGTTGGAAGAGGTAACATATGGGAAGGAATGTTATATCAAGATACTCCGAAAGATCATAGGGGAAGAAGTCTCCTGTGGTGTGGTGATGGGGGTAAGGGATGCAGATGGAAGAACGGAGATCTTTTACCGTGTGGTCACATCCTGGGACAGAGCAAACAGAAAGGATGCCGCGGATCCATATGTGCGTGTACAAAAGAACATTTATACATGGTTGAGATGGGGTTATGACCGGCTGCTTGGGGAGCATGAGGCATGGTGGCAGGACTTCTGGGGCAGAAGCGGCATTTCTCTGCCAGACAAGGAGCTGGAGAAAAGCTGGTATATGGACAAATATTTATCTGCCTTTCCCCATGATATGGGTCTGATGTGGAAGACTGGAACCTTTGGCGAAGATCGGCTGGAGGAAATGCTTTTCTATAATGACGCGGAGAGCATTCGCATTTTTCCGGCTATACCGGCGGCATGGGAACGACAGGGGCAGGAGGTAGCCTTTTGGCGGCTGCAGGCAGAGAAGAGCTTGTTGATCAGTGCGTCGTTAAAGGATGGCAGATTGACAAGGCTTTTGCTGGAATCGCCCTGCCAGACCCAGGTGCGGTTAAAGGGATGGAACCGGGAGGGACAACGCCGGGAGGAGCAGGTGTATGGGATCCTTCTGCAGCAGGGGGAGAATGTATTTTTGTAGTGGCTGCATGGTTGTGTCTAGGGCAAACTGGTTATGTGAAATCCGTTATATCAGGGAAAAAACCTGGTATAGCGGATTTTTTTATGTAGAGATATCAACAAAAAGCAAATAGCAATTTTTCTATATAGGTTCGCAAAAAATTACAATGAGTTTTAGTGGATACCCTGCTAAGATTAGGTAAAGAATAATAAAGAAGGAGGAACTAATGTGAGAATCAGAAAAATAGGAAGGAAATTTGGCACCAAGCTTGTTGCAGCGGTACTCTGCATGTGTATGCTTGCGGGCAGCTTCTATATCGCGCCCAAAGTGTCGGCCGCGGAAGCTACCGTGACGGTGGTGGATGACAACGATCCTGCCATACAGTACGATGGATGGAATCTGTGGACTGATGGCGGCGATTACACACAGCATTTTAGTACGCAGGTGGGCGCTACGATCACCTACACTTTTTATGGAACGGGCATTGAGCTGTTCTGTGACAAGGTGAGCAATGGACCGATCGTGTCTGTCTCTATTGACGGTGTGGCAGAGGATGCGGATCAGTACGCGCCGGAAAGGCAGTCAGACGCCAGATTCTATTCCAAGCAGGGATTGGAACAGGGAGATCACACGGTAGTGATTACTCTGACGGATCGCTCCCACAAGGATGCGGCGCCAATCGGAGGCGGAAGTCTGCAGGCAACCCTTACTTATCTGCAGGTGACCAATGACCCGAATGCAGGTACACTGCCGCCGCTGCCCGAGGAGAAGACGGTGACACGGGTGGAGGATACCGACAGCGGGATACAGTACACCTCCGGCTGGTCACTCTGGCAGGATGGAAGCTATACCCAGCACTACTGCCGCACAGAGGGCGACTATTTTACATACAGCTTTGTGGGCACCGGAATCGAACTGTATTGCGATAAGGTGAGAAATGGCCCTATTATGTATGTGGCAATCGACGATGAAGACTATGTGGAAGCGGATCAGTATACCGATGGAAAGATAAGCGATGCGCTGTTCTATGAACGGCAGAATCTGAAATACGGGAATCACACGGTGAAGGTGATGTTCAGTGAGAAGGCGAATGCCGCTGCTTCTTCGGGAACTCTGCAGGCGACGCTGACCTATATGCAGGTTACGGTGGATCCTGATGCAGCGAGCATGGATACCGAATATATCCGTGATTATGAGGAGGGGCTGACCGGCACATGGGAGGGCGCCAAGGCGACGATAATTGAAGATCCCGAGGATTCTTCCAACAAGGTACTGGAACTTGGAGATTTCACAGGAGACTATGCAAGAGAAGCTTCTGCACCGGCGTTGGAGGATGGTACGCTGTCCATGCGAGTGATGGTTACATCAGATCAGGAATGGCTGAAGAATCTGGGATTCGCATACCGCGCGGAGAATGCGGAGAACAAGGCTAATTTTGTAGCGGAACAGAATGGATGGAGAATATCCCAGGCGGGAAGCACAGAATCCACAGAATACGCATTGCTTCAGAAGAGCGAAGGACTTCCTACAGACGAGTGGTTTGAGGTAAGGCTCGCTTTCTATGGAAATGAAGTAGAGCTGGCCGTGAACGGATACCGGTTTGGAAAAGTTGCAGTGGATGGACAGTCTCTTGCAGCGGGCACCTTTGGCTTTTTTAACCCGAAGGGTGCAAAGATTCTGGTAGATGATGTCACCTTTACCAACCGGAGACTGGCCATGGGAACGCTTTTTGTAGCGCCCAAGGATCCGGACGAGGGTCACGTGTCGGCAAAGGAAGACTATAGTCTGATGCAGCCGGACTGGACGGCAGGAATCCTGGAGAACAATGCGCTGAAGCTGGTTCTTGATGCTGGCGGCATAGCAGTAAATAACAATGAAACAATGAAGACACTGGCGAATGCCGTGAATACATATCAGATACATACGGATGACCGGGGACGCTTTGGAGTGGTGTTCAATTATGCTTCTGATACGGACTACAATGCCATTTATTCCGTCACACCGGGAGAATTCCGGCTGAAATCGGCGGCAAGTGGTCTCGATAAGGTGATTGCCAGCAACAGCGCAGTGCTGAAACCCAATACCCGCTATGAAGTGGTGGTGATTCATACTGGCAGTGACTATCAACTCTATATAAATGCGGCGCTTCTGGCGGAAGGAGAGGAAGCGGGGCTGTCAGCAAAATCTGGTACGCTGGGCATGTACAATGCAGCTTCAGAGACGGCTGAATATCTGGTTTACAGCTGTGGCATGAGAGAGGTAATATACTATTTTAATGATTTTGAGGATGCTTCCAAGATTGGAACCTGGGTCGGAGGAGCCAATTCTTCCGCAGCCCATCAGGAGGATGGAGTCATTAATGGAAGCGGTGAACTGAAGGT
>CABQGZ010000082.1 GCA_902463835.1 uncultured Lachnospiraceae bacterium | reverse complement strand
ATGACCTCACCCAGTCCCAGAATCCTGGGATTCAGCTTGTAGGCTTCCATATCCCTGGCCTCCAGCGGATAGCCGTTGTCCTCGTAAGGGCCGGCTGGGACGCAGGAGGGCACCATCACGAATACATTGGCCTTCGATTTTTCCGTCTCACGCAATATATAATCGATCCCGTCCCTGCCAGAGACGTTGGCTGCCTCGTGGGGATCCACGATGAAGGTGGTGGTTCCTTTCAACCCCGCCTGTAAAATGAGTTCACCAGGATTCACCAACGTAGATTCCAGATGCAGATGGGCGTCGATAAATCCCGGGCAAACAAACTTCCCGCTCATATCGATCTCCTGCTCTCCCTGGTAATCTCCCACACCAAGGATCCTGCCATCCCCAATGGCAATGTCTCCCTGAATGATCTCGTTGGTAAAAACCTGTATGATATTTGCATGCTTAAAAACCAGCGGCGCCTTTCGCTTTCCCAGTGCAATCTCTGCCATCTGTCTTGTATACTGCTCGCTCATATCGTGAATCTCCTCTCCCAGTCCTAAGCTTCTCTTACTCTGTGCTGCTCACATCCATATGTGGCCATGTCAGCACCTTCTCAAAACAATTTCACTCCTGCCACATACTTATCTGTTATGTCACGCTCATCGGACAAGTAGATGACACGCTCCAGTCTTTCTCTCAAGCTTAACACATGCGGCGGCAAAAGTCTACTGTCATCTATCACAATGGCATCCAATTCATACCCCTTTTCAAAGCTTCCGACGTTTCCAAAAAAGGCTCCGCCACCCAGCGTTCCCAGATAGAATGCTTCCTCCATGGTCAGGGGCGCTTTTGTCTCATCCAAAAGCCGCCAACGCAGCTTGGAGGCCTGGATAGAATCCGTCATTGCCCGGAAAATGGAGATGGAATATCCGCCCGCCATGTCTGTTCCAAGTCCCATGGAAATTCCCTGTTCCAGATACGTTCTGACTGGTGCAGCCCCGGAGGCCAGATTCATATTGGACTGGGCACAGTGTGCCACAAACACACCGCGTTCCTTCATCAGTTCCAGCTCCTCCCTGGAGCTGTGGACGCAGTGGGCCATGACGGTCTTTCCATTACTGCCGAACAAGCCCAGCCTGTCATAGGCATCTCCGTAGCAGCTTGATTCCGGGCACAGCTCCTTTACCCATGCAATCTCCCCAAAGTTCTCTGACAGATGGCTCTGTACCGGGAGTCCCCGCTCCTGCTGGAGCCTGGCCAGCCCCCGCATCAGCTCATCCGTACAGCTCGGAATAAACCGGGGCGTCAGTATCGGTTTGATATGTCTGAATTTTTCCGAGGCATCCAGCCATTCTTCCGTGTCTTTCAATGCTTTTGCCGCACATTCCTCCCGCAATTCATCCGGACTGTTTCGATCCATATTCACCTTTCCCACAAACCCCCGGATTCCCGTCTCTTCCAGCAGCTCCATCAAGAGCAGCGTAGGCGCAGTGTGGATCGTGCCAAACAGACAGACCCTGGTGGTGGCGCTCTGGTGCAGCGCCTTCACATACTGCCTGTAAGCGGCTCTGGCGTAATTCATATCACGATACCGGCTCTCCACCGGAAAGGTATAGGTATTCAGCCACTCCAAAAGCTCCATGTCCATACCGTTTGCCCGCATGGCATACTGGGGCGCATGGGCGTGCAGATCGATCAAGCCCGGAATAATCATACATTCCCCATGGTCTGTCACCGGAATCCCCTTATAAATATCGGGCAGTTCCTGAAATACTCCCTGGGACACTCCATTCTCACACACAAGATACCCCTGCTTTTTCATGGAAAGATGTGTCTCGTCCTGACTGTAAATGATGTTTCCTTTCAGTGCAAATGCTCGCATCCCGTTTTCCTCCTTATTTCGGGAGCCTTCCATGACCGTGTTACAATAAAAAAACCAACCGTCCGGAAAGCTGTCTATCAATTTCCTTCTTTCGTGGAAAACTTATAGTCAACTATTCCGGTAGTTGGTAGAAACGTTCAACCAATCATGAACCTATATAAGCCAAACTTAATTATATTCCATTTTATTCAAAATGTCAAAGCAATCAAAGGTGGCAAAATAATCCTTCGGCGTCTCAGCCCTGCGGATCAGCTGAGTGGTGCCGTCCTGGCGCAGAAGAATCTCCGCTGATTTCAGCTTTCCATTGTAATTGTAGCCCATGGAATAGCCGTGAGCTCCCGTATCGTGAATCACAAGCAGATCACCGATGTCCACCTTGGGCAGCATGCGGTCGATGGCAAATTTATCATTGTTTTCACACAGGGAGCCTGTCACATCATATTTGTGATCGCACACGGAATTGTCCTTACCCATGACGGTGATGTGATGGTACGCGCCGTACATGGCCGGGCGCATCAGATTTACTGCGCAGGCGTCACAGCCGATATATTCCTTGTGAGTATGCTTCTGATGGATGGCCGTAGTCACCAGGCATCCGTAGGGGCCCATCATAAAACGTCCCAGCTCCGTGTACAGAGCCACATCTCCCATTCCCGCCGGCACTAAGACCTCCTCATAGACCTTACGCACACCTTCCCCGATCACATGGATGTCATTGGGCTCCTGCTCCGGCGTATAAGGAATACCGATGCCGCCTGACAGATTGATAAAGCGGATATCGGCGCCTGTCTCCTGCTTCAGCTCCACCGCCAGTTCAAAGAGCGTCTTGGCCAGCGTGGGGTAATAGTCGTTGGTCACGGTGTTGCTGGCCAAAAATGCATGGATTCCGAACTGCTCTGCACCCTTCTCCTTCAGCACCTTGAACCCTTCAAACAGCTGTTCCTTCGTAAATCCGTATTTTGCGTCCCCCGGGTTATCCATGATACTGTTGCTGATCTTAAACAGTCCTCCTGGGTTAAAGCGGCAGCTGATGGTCTTTGGTATGTACCCAAGTGTCTCTTCCAGAAAATCAATATGGGTAAAATCGTCCAGATTGATGATCGCTCCGATCTTATCGGCATACGCATACTCCGACGCCGGTGTGGCGTTTGAGGAAAACATAATGTCCTTCCCATCAAAATCCAGTGCGTGGGCCAGCATCAGCTCCGTCATGGAGGAACAGTCACAGCCGCAGCCGTATTCCTTCAGGATGTTGATCAGAAAAGGGTTCGGCGTGGCCTTTACCGCAAAATACTCCTTAAACCCTTTGTTCCAGGAAAACGCCTCCTTCACAGCCCTGGCATTCTCCCGGATTCCTCTCTCATCATACAGGTGAAAGGGGGTTGGGTACTCTTTTACAATCTCCTTCAGCTTCTCATATGTTACAAACGGTTCTTTCTTCACTTCTTCTCGTCTCCCTTCAAAACATAGAATGGGGGCAGCCTGCGCCGCCCCTGTTCCCTCTAATCGAATTTCAATCCTGCCAGCAGAGCTCCAAGACTGGTTGCTGCTTTCTCACCGGATACATATTCCTTGATCTCCTCCGGCTTGTCCACATCCACCATCTCCTCCTCCAGAGCGCGCATGCTGAGGCTTACCTTGTTGTCGTTGGTATTTTGAATCTTAACCTTCACCTTCTGTCCCACGGACAGTACCTCCGACGGCTTGGCGATCCGCTTCCGGCTGATCTGTGAGATATGCACCAGGCCGCTGATTCCGTCCCCAAGATCCACGAAAGCGCCGTAGGGCATCAGGCTCTCCACCGTGCCCTCCATCACGGTTCCGGGCACCATCATAGAAATCCGGTGATTCCGTTCTTCCTCCGCTTTTGCCCGCAAGATCACTTTTGCAGACAATACCAGCTTCTTCTTGGACTCATCCACGGTGATCACGCGAACCTGAAGCTCTTTTCCAAGCCAGGAGTCATCCACCTCCACGTAGGATAATGCCAGCTGGGAAGCCGGAATAAAGCCGCGCATGCCTTCCACATAGGCAACTACACCACTTGGCACGATTCCTGCAACCTTTACATCCAGAGGAGTCTCTTCCTCTTTGTAGGCTTTCAGCTTCTCCCATGCCAGAATGTCGTTGGCCTCCTTTTTGGAAAGCTGGATATTCCCTGCACCGTCATCTGTCCGGATCACAGTGGCTTCCACCACATCGCCAGCCTTCATCTCCTCCATGATCTTGAAATTCGGGTCATTGCTCAGATCCGCAGCCTTAATAATTCCGGGTGCATAGTATTTCAGATCAAGGGTTACTTCCTCCTCATTTACGTCGATGACAGTTCCTGAGATAATATCTCCCACATTGATCTTCCGGAAGGATGCCTCAAGCTCTGCCTTGTAGTCCTCCATAGTCTCTTTTACTTCCGGAGTCTCCACTGCTTCTGCTGCGTCCGCTGCCTCTGCCGTTTCCGTTACTTCCGCTGCCTCTGTCGTTTCCGTTACTTCCGCTGCCTCTGTCACTTCCTGCTCTGCAGCTTCCATGATTGTTTCCTTCGTCTCTACTGTTTCCATTGTCAGTTCACACACCTTTCATTCACAGCAATAGAAAGCCTGCAAGCGCCCTTCTATTGCCCTTCTTTCTAACACTTTATCATAGGGCAGCGAAGATTACAAGTTTTACAGAAAAATTTCTTCAAAATTTTCTTGATTTTTTTCCGCATCGGGCTTATACTAAATCTATGGGGCATTAGCGCAGTTGGGAGCGCGCCACATTCGCATTGTGGAGGCCGTGGGTTCGAATCCCATATGCTCCATTTTTTTGTACCCTTTTTTAAAGGAGGTACAACACTATGCCATTGCCCAAACTTACTCGCATAGGTCTTGCTAAAATATTGCTAATGAACACAGAAAACTATAGCATTTTTTTCAATACGTGCTATAACGCATCATGTAATGAATAAACCTTCAAAACATTACTTTCTCAAAAATGCCCAGAGAATCCCCTGCGGATAAACCCGCAGGGGATTCTTGTGTTATTTTCATATTTTTTCAAATTTCACTTGCACTTTTTCTGGATTGTGATATAATAAATTTGTTCAAGCGAAAAATATGATAGAACTCATGCAGGATTAGTACATCGGTAGTATGTCAGCTTCCCAAGCTGAAGAGGCGGGTCCGACTCCCGTATCCTGCTTTTTTGTTTGCCCAAAATCTGCATTCAGGCTATTTCCGCTATTCTACCGCGAATACAAAAGCTGCGAATAAAAATTAAATTTGGGTATTGACAATCCTCACTTTATATAGTATAGTTTTAAAGGTCGGTGGTGCAAAGCCACAAGGACAGGCTGCTGTGGCTCAGTCGGTAGAGCGTCGCATTGGTAGTGCGGAGGTCACGGGTCCGATTCCCGTCAGCAGCTTTCAAAAACCCTTGATATTTCAAGGGTTTTTATTATTTCGTCACCAGCTGATCTGAGCCTTCCGCCACCGCTCCCCTTCCCTCTGCCAGCATTCATTGAGCCACTCCACCACCATACAGATTCCTTCCTCCGAAAAGGGGAATTCCCGGTATTCCTTTTTCTCCTCCGGTGTAACCGTAAAGTTGTAGGGAGCATCCCAGATTGCAGCCCTTAAGCACTCCGAATCCTCACCTGCCACTTTTTCCAGGCGGTACCGCATCCCCTGATAGCTTCCGGTAAACACCGCCTTTTTCAGATAAGGGATGGATAAGATATCACTGCGCTGAATCATGTTATCACACCTTCATTTCACTTAATTTTCCTTTGATGCGTGTCAGGGCATTGTCAATGGTCTTGGGCTTTTTGCCCATCACTTCCGCAATCTGCCTGTAGTTGAGTCCCGAGAGATAATAATGCATGACTTCCTTCTCCATCTTACTCAAAAGTCCATGAATCTTCTCCTTCATCGCCCTGGTTTCCTCCTGGTCGATCACAAGCTGCTCAGGATCAGCCGAATCCATGGCCCGCAGCATGTCGAGAAAGACCGCACCACTCTCCTCCCGGCTGCTCAAGGATATATAGGAGTTCAAGGGAAGATGTTTCATCCTTCTGGAAGCCTCCACCGCATTGAAAATCTGCCGCGATACACAGATATCCGCAAAATGAGCAAAGGAGCTCTCCCTGTCCTCCCGGAAATCCCGTATGGCCTTGAACAGGCCGATCATCCCCTCCTGAATCAGATCCTCCGGCTCTCCGCCAATCAAAAACATAGCATTGGCTCTCTTTCGGACAAGGTACTTATACTTGTCCATGATATAGTCCGTAATCTCAGATTCCCCACTTCTAAGGCTTCTGATCAACTCTTCGTCACTCAATTCCTGATAAGAACTCATGCCGTTTTCCTCCTGCCGCGTCATCATTTCCACACATGCTCCTGATACTTACTACAGCATCCTCTGCCTTACGATCTCATAGGCCAATACTCCGGCAGCCACGGAAGCGTTCAGGGAATCAATGTCTCCCTTCATGGGAATAGAAGCCACAAAATCACAATTTTCCTTCACCAGCTTGCTGACGCCTTCCCCTTCACTTCCCACCACCAGACCGATGGGGCCCTTTAAATCCAGCTGATACATCTGTGTGCCATCCATGTCAGCGCACACAAACCACAGCCCCTTCTCCTTCAGCTCCTGTATTGTGGCCGACAGATTCGTCACCTTGGCCACCGGCGTATAATTGATGGCTCCTGCGGAAGTCTTGGCCACGGTGGCTGTCAACCCCACGGCTCTCCGCTTCGGGATGATGACGCCGTGCGCACCCGCCAGATTGGCCGTCCTTATGATGGCTCCCAGATTGTGGGGATCTTCGATATTGTCAAGGATAAAGATGAAAGGCGGTTCTCCTTTCTCCTCCGCAAGCTTCAAGATATCCTCCACCTGAGCGTACTCATAGGCAGCGGCAAAGGCGATCACTCCCTGGTGCTTCTTTGTCTCCGAAAGCTGATCCAGCCGCTCCTTTGTCACATAGTTGATAATGGTGTCGTGCTTTCTGGCTTCCCTTGTGATAGATTTCACAGGGCCGTCCTGGCAGCCGTCCAGCACAAACAGCTTATCGATGGGCTTGCCGGAACGAAAAGCCTCCAGTACCGCATTTCGTCCCTCTATAGTTAATTCTTCGTATCTCATGCAATCCTTCCTTTCTTCCCGACGCCCGAAAGCCCCGAGCACAATATCAGTCTCCTGCTTTCGCTTCTGTCCTTCCGGCGCCTGAAAGCCCCAGCTTCACCAGCTCCAGCAGCCGATCAAAATCATCCTTCAGATACAGATATCCCATCAGTGCCTCAAAGCCAGTGGCTCTGCGGTAATCGGACATGGTGGCATTCTTGGCCATGGTAGGCGAATTGGCATTCCTGCCCCGCTTGTAGACAGCTGTCTCCTCCTCGCTAAGATGGGGCAGAAGAATCTCCATCATATCCGACTGGGCCTTGGCCTTCACCATACTGCTGGTCTTTTTATGCAGCAGATTAGCATGGGTATTTCCCTGCCCCACCACGATAGAACGGATCACAAGGTCGTAGATCCCATCCCCGATATAGGCCAGTGTCAGGGGCGAGTAGGTTCGAATATCCTGCTGCTTTATCCCAAATTCGTCTAATATAATTCTATTTATCATACGCTCCTCACGCCCGTTTCCACTTCACACCTTCCCGGGTGTCCTCCAGAATGATTCCCATCCCAAGCAGCTCGTCACGTATCTCGTCCGCTCTGGCAAAATCCCGGGCTTTTCTGGCTGCCTGACGCTCCCCGATCATAGCTTCAATCTCCTCATCCAGCACTTCTTCCTTCCGCTCTATGAGAATGCCCAGCACGTCACAAAGCTCCTTCATTCTGTCATAAAAAGCGGTCAGCAGTTCTTTGGAGCTCTCCAGGTTCACATTGGTGTTGACATATTTCACCAGTTCAAACACAGCGGACACAGCGTCTGCCGTATTAAAATCATCCTCCATGGCCTGCTCGAATTTGCTCACAAACCCATCGCTACCCGCAAAAAGCCCGCGCTCCTCCTCGCTCATGGCTTCCGCCTGGGAGGTTTGCTCCAGATGCTTCAGATTCTCCGCCGCCGTGACAATACGGTCGAGACCGTTTTTCGCAGCCTCCATCAGCTCCGCGCTGAAGTTCAGCGGACTTCGGTAATGAGCACTCAGCATGAAAAAGCGCAGTACCTGGAGATCGTATTTCTCACTGATCTCGCGAACAGTAAAGAAATTTCCCAGAGACTTGGACATCTTTCGGTTATCGATATTCAAAAAGCCGTTGTGCATCCAGTATTTTGCAAAATCCTTGCCGTTGGCAGCCTCGCTTTGGGCAATCTCATTCTCATGGTGGGGGAAGATCAGATCCTCCCCGCCCGCATGGATGTCAATCTCCTCGCCAAGATATTTCTTCGCCATCACAGAGCACTCGATGTGCCAGCCAGGTCTGCCGTCGCACCATGGAGACTCCCAGTAGGGTTCCCCTTCCTTCTTCGGCTTCCACAGCACAAAATCAAATTCGTCCTCCTTCTGATCTCCCGTAACTTTAATGTCCCGGTGTCCGGCCTGCAGATCATCCAGGTTCTTGTGGGACAGCTTGCCGTAGGACGCGAATCTCCGGGTGCGGAAATATACGGTTCCATCCTCCGCCTTGTAGGCGTAGCCTTTTTCTATGAGCGTCTCGATCATCTCGATCATGCCGCTGATCTCCTCTGTTGCAAGGGGATGCTTTGTCGCCGGCTTCACGTTCATATCGGCCATATCCTTCTTGCACTCCGCGATATAACGCTGTGAGATCTCCTGAGCGCTGACGCCCTCCTCAATTGCTTTCTTAATGATCTTGTCATCCACATCCGTAAAATTAGAAACAAAATTCACATCATATCCCTTGTATTCCATATACCTTCGCACCGTGTCGAATACGATCATAGGTCTGGCATTTCCGATATGGATATAATTGTATACGGTGGGGCCGCAGACATACATCTTCACCTTTCCGGCCTCCACCGGCACAAAATCTTCCTTCTGCTTCGTCAGTGTATTATAGATTTTCATTCTTTTCCTCCTTGCACGCCTTACCGCGCAGTTCTTTTATCTCATTCTCCAGATCGATCAATCGGTTGCAAAGGGCAGAATTCTCCTGCTGCAGCACCTGAATGTTCTCCATGATCGGATCCGGCAGATCCACCTGATTCATATCACTTCTTGGCACCTTCACATTGTCCCGCTTCACGATACGACCTGGAACACCCACCACGGTACAGTTGGGCGGAACCTCCTTCAGCACCACGCTGCCTGCACCGATCTTGGAGTTCTCCCCAATGGTGAAGGAGCCGATAATCTTGGCCCCGGCACTGACCATCACGTTGTCACACAGCGTAGGATGCCGCTTCCCGGTCTCCTTGCCGGTTCCTCCCAGTGTCACACCCTGATACAGCGTAACATTGTCTCCGATGATGGTGGTCTCCCCGATGATAACACCGCTGCCGTGGTCAATGAAAAAACCTTTTCCGATGACAGCTCCAGGATGGATCTCGATTCCTGTCTTTCTCGCCGCCCGCTGAGATATTCTTCTCGCCCGGAAATAATGTCCTTCCTGGTATAATCTATGGGCCTTGCGGTAGCTCACCATCACCTTAAAGCTGGGATACAGCAGAACCTCCCAGGGTGTTTTTATCGATGGGTCTCTCTCCCGAATAATCTGAAATTCTTCCTTCACATGTGCGATAAATCCCATATGTCGCTCCTTTCCTGTAGGTGATACAGAACCGTGCAGCATCTGCGCAAAGCGTTTTTCTTCCATAGAAAGAGTTTTTCCATGGAAAATAAAAAACTTCGCCTCCATAGTTAGAGACGAAGTTATCCGCGGTTCCACTCTAAGTAAATGTGGCATGTTCCACATTTCCCTCAAAGCACGTAACGTGTGCGATCCGGATGAAGCTATTGCCGCATGCTTTCACTCCATCGGCTCCCGGAGGCACTTCGGATGGTTCTTTGCTGTAAACTGCTTTCAGCCGATGGCAGCTCTTCTCTGTCAGAAATTCCCATCTTACTCTTTCCGTTCTGCGCCTGTTTTCATATTTATCCTTAGTTTATGCGAAACGAACAGCTTTGTCAACAGATTTTTGCAATTTTTCCATCACACCCACTCCCGGACAAAGATCCGAGTTCTTCCAAACAGACACTCCGCCAGCTGCCCAATATCCATAGTACACGC
>CABQGZ010000081.1 GCA_902463835.1 uncultured Lachnospiraceae bacterium | reverse complement strand
GTAAAAAGTTCATCTTTTGATATTCCTGAGGGCCTTTTGGAAGACAGTCAGATAACAGTGGTAGGAATTGGTTTGAAAAATCGCGAGATTGCAGATTTTGGAGATGTAACGAGACGTTCTGAGAATGAGAAATATTTTCAATTAAGTAGCAGCGTGTCGGTGAACTATAAATTAGGACCGTCAGCAGATAAGAAGAGACTTGTTTTGCGGGCAAATAGCAATTAGAGGGCTATTTATGTTGGAACAAGGGGAAAGGAATGTGCGACTAATATGGAAAAGAAAATTTACGAAACACCAGACATGGTGATTGTTCTGTTAATGCAGGAAGACATCGTTACAGCCAGCGATGATCAGGATATCAAATGGCCGCTGGGAAATAAATTAGAAAACGGTTCAGGCGAAGGCGATCAGCAGTGGGGAACCAACTGAATCTGTGGTAAATCCCAGTGATAAGGAAGGGAGCATGAAGCGGATATGAAGGGAAGAATGAAAGCAGCAGTCAGTGCCCTGATATTGTGCCTGATACTTGCAGCTGTCACAGCAAGTGGTACGGGCTGTAGAAAATCCAATCCGGCGGACGAGCCGTCTGAATCGGCAAAGGAGCAGGAGACTTCAAAACCCGGAGATGATGAAAAGAACAGCGGGACTTCCAAGGATAACACCGACGGTTCCGGAACGGTGACAGACATAAAGAAAGCTGGAACTGAGGGTGAGAAGAACGGCAATGCAGCATCCGGTTCTGGCGGCAACGATTCGAAAGCGGAGCCAGGGCAGAAGGGACAGAGCGCGGATAATAAAGTATCGTTTGACAATTCCGGCATACCAGATGTGCAGAAACCTTCCGAGACAACGGATACACAGAAGCCCTCCGGCGGGCAGGAGCAGCAAAGGCCTGCCGCGCCGGAAGAACCCAAGAATCCGGAAGACCCAAAGAATCCGGAAGGTCCCCAAAACCCGGAGGAGCCTAAGAATCCGGAAGACCCAAAGAATCCGGAAAACCCCAAGTCCCCGGAGGAACAAGACCCGGAGGAAGCCAAATGGACTGGGTATTATCTGGGAGACGACTAGTACAAGGTTTCGCAAATAACTAGTCTGCGAGAGAGGAAAAAGGAACATGAGGAAAATAAGAAAAAGCAGCTTTGTGGTTGCGTGGCTTCTTGTCATAAGTATGGTAATTCCTGCGGTGCCGCCCGTGGTTACATCCCAGGCGGCGGAGGAAAACTCCGGGATTACATATGATTACAACGCCATGGCCATAGATGAGATTCTGGCGATAGATGACAGGCCTCTTACCTGGGTGTTCGCGGGGGACAGTATCACCCACAACGCGGTCTGGTCCCAGGGGATGAACAGCTACGCGGAGTGGTTTGAACAATATCTGTATGATATTGACCGGAGAGATGATTCTGTGATTGTAACTGCCTGGGGCGGTGCGGATATCTATGATTTCCAGACCAGGGAAAACGAGGAGAAGGAGCCGACGGTATTCAAGGGTCAGGGCTCCAATGCCGATCCCGGTATGGGGCTGGAACAGATGATCACAAAGTACAGCCCGGACGTATTGTTTATTAAGCTGGGAATGAACGACCGTTACAAGACTACAGCAAGATATGAAAAATATTACAACCAGATGCTGGACAGCATTTATGCGTCAGGAAGCGTAAACGGGAAAAAGCCGAAGCTTGTGCTTCTGACACCCACGCCCATTTCCGGTGAGAGCATCTATAACACGGAGCAGACGGACGCCGACAGTACCTGGCGTTTTCAAAAATCCCTGACGAAGATTGCAAAAGAGCGGGGGCTGCTGCTGTGCGATCTCGCCACAGCGTTCACCCAGGAAGCACTGGCTGTGGGTGCAGATTACAGCCGTCTCTTCTTTTCCGACCCCTCCGACGGAGGCGTGCATCCCAATGCGGCGGGGCAGTATCTGATCTTCAAGACCCTGAGCAAGACGCTGGGAATCTATGATGAGACGATGCCTATCTATCAGCTGGAGTATCTGGATCTGAACCGTGCAGCTCTGTACACCGATGAGACTTACATTGGAAAGACAGAGGAATATGACGGTGCTTACGGCAATGCAGAGGATTCGAAAGACGCTGTGGATTGGGCGTCTGCAGTTGCGGAAAATAATGTCTGGGTAGTGGCGGGAGGAACGCAGATGTCCGGCTATCACGGGCCAGTGGTCAATCGCTCACTGTTCCGGTGTGTAGATAACGCATTGCGCAGCGCCACATGTCTTGCGTCCACCAACAACGGAACCAGCCGTGATAACCGTATGATCAGCGTGGCGGCGCCGGGGCGTACGCCGGCGGAATTGAATGCGAAGTACGATGAGCTGATCGCACGCCATGATCACCAGGTATTCCTGTTATTGCCTGAGGTACCTGAGGTATATGGGGCGGAATATGCCCATGCAACGGATGCAGTGGCGGAATATAAAGCGGCGGTGACAGAACTGCTGAACAAGGAGAAAGAGGCAGGAAAAATCTGTATCCTGTGGACGCCGCTGGCTTCGGAGGATGCAGTGCTCAATGGGTATCTGGATGCATATGCCCAGGCAGTGCGTGAGATTGCGGCAGCAGACAGCAGCATTCTGTTTTTTGACGCCAATCGATTTATGAATGAGAAAATGAATGCCAATGCAGCGGTGCAGCGCAGCTGGTTTGAGGATGACGGGCATCTCTCGCCGCTGGGGGCGCTGGATGTGGCGTATGGGTTTCACTGTCATATAAAGCTTTTGAATACAGACGGAGGCGGGATGGAGCTGTTGGTGCACAATCTGCGGCTCTCCACAGACGCAAGGGTATTTAAGGGAGACTATGTGCGGGATCTCATCCCTTCGGAGGTGACGGTGGAGGGAACACAGGTAACCGTGGATACCGCTCCCATCCGGGCAGTCTATCCGAATCTCACCAATCTGCGGCTGGTATTGCTTCCAGGTGCGGGAGCGGGCAATTATCATGAGCAGCTGCGCCAGCTTGGTGAAGTGACAACGGTTACAGAGACAGATGGAAAATATAGCTTTGAGGCGCCCTGCTCTAACCCGATACTTGCTGTCTATGGAGAACAGGATGGGAAAACGTATCGGTTCAAAGATTTACCGGTGAAAGTGACTACAACAGCAGTAATACAAGAAGAAAAGTCCGACCCCGACGGAGCGTATCTCGACAGTCTTGCCGTGGTGGGGGCGCCGGCGATTGCGTCCTTTGAAAAAAGCAGAGGCAGCTATGAGGTGACCTTATATCAGTATCAGAGAAATGTCCAGATTCTGGCCAAGGCGCAGCAGGGCCTGACGATCACCGTGAATGGTGAAAAGGTAGAATCCGGAGCGTATTCCCAGCTGGTTTCGGTGGACAAGACAGCGACAGTTGCCGTGAAGGTCAGCGGGATGGTAGCGGGACGCCTGGAGGAGAAGACGTATACGTTGAAGCTGGCCAGACCGGAGAATCCGGATATTATCATCACCGAGGTGATGACGGACGGCTATTATCAATATGAGGAAATCAGGGATAGCGACGGCAAGAAGTATGGCGCCGACAATTATGAATTGATTGAGATCTACAATGCTTCCGGGCGGGATCTGAATCTCCTGGATTATTCCATCGGCTTTAAAAATGATTACACCTATGTGGATCAGATTACCAGCGGAGGAAAGTGGCCCTATTATTTTACAGGGAACGATCAGGCCTTCCAATCCACCCACAACACCGGAAAGGTTGCAACCTACACCGGAATTAATCAGATTACAAAGTATTCCAGCTACTGGGCAGACGGCAGTGTGGAAGAACCGGAGGAGGTGCTGTTTCCGGCGGATTCCACCATGGTGATCTGGGTGAAATCCTCGCCCAGCGGTGACCTGGCAAAGCGATATGGAGAGACCTTGACCTATGAGACCTTGCGTGCAGCTTTAGAAAAGCACAAGGGCACCCACACCCTTACCGTGGACATGGATGGAAATGAGACGGCTGTTGTTCCGGCCAAAGAGCAGCTGGTGGTGGCGGAGGTTCCCATGGGGATTGCCGGAAGAGGTCAGACGGGAAGAGCGAAACAGACCGCTGACAAAGCAAACAAGAATTTCCTGCTGGGGAATGTGGATGCTCATGCGGTTGGCGTGGTGGATAACGCGACAAGAAAGATTGCAGGGGCAAGAAGCTGGCTCTTTGTCTTAAAGGACACGGCAGAGCAGGCGGAAAACGGCGCCATTACGGAGGCGGGGGACGACATTATCTCCGCAGCCAGATATGTGCGGCCAGGAAAAGCAGCGAAGAAGACCGCCGCTGACGGAACGGTCAGCTATGTGGCGGAGGGCGGCACAGCGAAGCTGTCCAGCGTATTTTCTTATGATACAGACAGAGGAATGTCCCTTGTGAAGAACGAGACTTTCTGGGATGCGGATACCATCGGCCAGGCCCATACCTCGGATCAGCAGGGCTACAGCAACCTGACCTCCTTCGGAGCCATTGAATATTGGCAGAAGCCGAAGGATCTTGCCGATGAGACTGCTCCAGCTGCAGAGGTAACGGCAAAGCTGGGAGAAAACAATAACCTGGAGATGGGGCTCGCCCTTGGGGACAACGAAGATCTTCGCTATATCGAAGTAAAGGTCTGGGGAGATGACCACGAACAGGCGGTTGTAAAGAAGAAGGATCTTGTCCTGGAGAGCGGTGTGAGGAACAAAGGAATATCCCAAGATGTCACATCCTACAGCGATATCTGGCTCTTCCCCATGGATCCCAGCGCAAGAACCGTTTCCTGGCAGGGATATGTGGTGGATGGAAATGGCAATCGAACCGAGTTTTGCGGAAGCGAGAGATTGGCGATTCCCACAGAACCTATGGTGAAGCGCTACAGCAATATTGCAGAATTCCGGGGAGCCGACGGGTATACGGCGCCGGAGTTGGCAGGATATGTTTTTGCAGGCTGGTTCTCCAATAAGAAGTGCACCGCGCCCATCGAAGCGTATGTCAGGAGAGGTTCGGCTTACGCCAAGTTTGTGCCGGAGGAGATTCTGGGCGTAAAGGCCCAGGTTACTGCAAATCTTTTGGATGATGACGATACAAATGACGGGACGGGTGCAATCCGGTTTGTCACATCCGTAGATTCGTTGGAATACAGGGAGATTGGTTTTCTGTTTGACATTACTGGAAATGATTACACATTGACAAGGTCTTCCAATACTGTATACGATACATTATATGCAGTAGATCCCGAGAAGGGAGTTCAGGTGGGAGAGAACTATCCGCTGATTTATACGCCCCAGGAGACCTTCTGCTCCATGTCAACGTATTTTAAGACGTATACGTTCTATGGGCTTAAGAAGGAAACAGATTATGACAAGATATTCAAGGTCACACCGTTCTGGGTCACCCTGGATGGAACCACAGTGTATGGAGCAGCCGTTGAAAAGACCGTGAGGCAGGGAATAGACGAGCTGCAAGGCCGGTGAATCAGCCATGGAATGGTGCGGGCAGCATTTTAAGGGTGCAAAAGAGAGATTTTAACGAAAAAAGGGAAAAAGGGAAAAGGAATGGGAAACTTTAGAATTACAAAATCAAACTTACTTACGAAACAATTTTTTCAGGAAGAGACAGTGGAGATGGGCAATATCCGGGAGACATATGAGAACGAGAATGTGAATGTCTTTGACGACCTCTGCTATCAGAAGGTTCTGGGATTCGGCGGAGCCTTTACCGAAGCGTCAGGCTACAATTACTCCTTGATGGATGAAGAGACGAAGCGGGAATTCATAAAACGCTATTTTGATAAAAAAGAGGGAATCGCATACAATTTTGGGCGGGTTTGTATCCAATCCAGCGATTTTTCCCTGGACACCTACACCTACGTAAAAGAGGGGGATAAGACACTGGAGACCTTCTCCATCGAGCGTGACAAAAAATATATCATTCCCCTGATCAAGGATGCGCTGGACTGCTGTAAGGAGGAGCTTGTACTCTTCGCGTCTCCCTGGAGTCCGCCGGCGTACATGAAAGACAACGGAAGCATGGTGGGCGGAGAGCTGCTGGAGGAATATAAGGAAGTCTGGGCGCTCCATTACGCGAAATTCATCAAGGCTTATGCCGAAGAGGGGATAAAAATATCCGCCCTCACCATTCAGAATGAGCCCAAAGCCAGGAATCAGACCTGGGAATGCTGTTATTATTCGCCCCAGGATGAGCAGACCTTTATCCGGGATTATCTGGCGCCCACTCTGGATCGGGAAGGACTGTCGGATGTAAAGATCATCATATGGGACCACAATAAGGAGCGGGTGTATGACCGTTCCAAGGAGGTTTTGAGTGATCCGGTTGTGAAGGAACGGGTGTGGGCTGTGGGTCATCACTGGTACAGCGGGAATCATTTTGAAGGGATGCGTCTGGTGCATGAGGAGTTGAAGAAACCGCTGATCTGCACGGAATTCACCGCCAAGATCACCTGGGATGTGAATGTTTTGGCGGAGCGGTATGGTGTGGAGCTCTGCGAGAATTTTAACAATTTCGACATTGCCTGTTGTGATTGGAATATCCTGCTGGATACGGACGGCGGCCCTTATCACGACCGGGAAGTGGGCTGTTATGCTCCGATCCAGTATGACACAAAGGAGAAGAAGATGATCGTGACGCCCATCTATTATTATATCGGTCATTTTTCAAAATTCGTTCATCGGGGAGCAAAGCGGATCGCAGTCACAAAATATACCAGCGACCTGAATGCCTGTGCTTTTTTGAATGAGGATGGAACGAAGGTGCTGATTCTGATCAATACTTCCGATCAGGATCTTCCAGCCAATATCCGCTATAGAGGAACCAGTACCCACATAGAGACAGAAGCGCACTCCATTGCGACCATCTGTTTCTGATTGGCAAAGGAAGAGGGAAAGAGAATGAAGAAGAAAAGGTTGAGTACAAGACTTTTGCCGTATCTGCTGTTGCTGCCGATCTGTGTATCGGTGACCATATTCAGCTTTTACCCGTTCATCAAGACCATCGTAAGCTCCTTTTCCGTGACGGATGAGTTCGGAAGATGGATCAAGTGGGCGGGGACGACCTTCTGGAGGATGATGTTGGAGAGCAAGACCGACGATTTCTGGAAGATGGTACGGACGACCCTGGTCTTTGCGGCCATGAATTTTGCTATGACCATGAGCCTGGCCACGATCCTGGCGCTGCTGACCACCAGGAAGACAAGGTTTAGCAGGCTCTATCAGACCTTGTTCGCACTGCCCATGGCCGTGGCCTCTGCCACCGCCAGTATTGTGTGGAAGTTCATTTTGAACAGTGAGGGCGGACTTTTGAACACCTGGCTTGGGATGGACATTGACTGGCTGAACAATCCGGGGATAGCCATCTGGATGGTGGCAGTGGTCACATCCTGGTGTCATATGGGCTACAGCTACCTGTTCCTGCTGGCCGGCTTTCGGGGCGTTCCGGAGGATGTGCAGGAGGCGGCCATTGTGGATGGAGCAGGAGGCATCCGGCGGGCGATCCGGATCATGATTCCCATGGCGTCGCCCCAGATCTTTTTTGTAGTATTCCTGAATATCATTTCGGCGTTGAAGACCTTTACCCAGATCAACCTGATGACCAATGGCGGACCGGCGGGCTCCACCACCACTCTGATGTATGGAATCTACTGGCGCATTTACAAGGGAGAATACGAGGCCGCATGCTGTCTGTCCATCGTGTTGTTTGTGGTCATCTTCCTGTTTACAAGGATACAGTTCCTGTTTGAGAAGAAGCTGGTGCATTACCAGTAAGAGAGGCGAGGAGAAAGGATTATGAAACGAAAATATAAAAAGGCCATATCTGAGGTCTTGAAGATTCTGATTGGAGTCCTTGTGATCTTCCCGCTGATCATCATGGTGATCACAGCGTTCATGCCGAAGCAGGAGGTCTTAAGTATTCCATTCCATCTCAGCATCAAGAGCCCTACGGTGGATAATTTTGTCTATGTATTCAAATATATGGAGGTGCTGACCTATCTGAAAAATACGTTTATCGTGATCGGGGTCTGCGTGCCGGTGCAGGTCATCACATCTCTGCTGGCGGCATACGCGTTTTCTTACTTTGATTTTCCATTGAAGAAGACGCTGTTCACGCTTCTTTTGATGAGCATGATGATACCGGGCGAGGTTGTGATGATGACCCTCTTTAAGATGATGGTGAGCTGGGGGCTGATCAACACCTACGCCAGCCTGATCATCACGCATCTGGTCAGCGTGGGCGCCATGTTCATGTTCCGGCAGAATATGCTGAGCCTGCCCCGGTCCCTGTGGGAGGCGGCCAGAATGGACGGCTGCAGCTATATGCGGTATTTTGCCAGAATTCTGGTGCCCCTGTGTAAGACGCTGATCGTGGCCCGGGTGCTGGAGAGCTTTATCTCCATGTACAACAGTCATCTGTGGCCCTTGATGGTCATCACAACCAACTCCATGAAGACGGTTCAGGTGGGAGTTGCCTCCCTGACGGGGGCGGAACACTCCGGAATCGTGCTGGCGGCCACCGCCAGCGTGCTGGTGATACCGATATTGATCTTTATCTTCGGTATGGATCAGATCTCGGAGGGACTGACAGCAGGAGCTGTAAAGAGCTAACAATAGAATTGCAACATAAATTACACGTTCACAAGGAGGAAACGAACATGAGAAGAAAATTCGTAACATTGCTGCTTGCATTGTCACTGGCATGCGGATGTCTGGCAGGCTGCGGCGGCGGAAGCGGAGAGAAAGACAAAAACACGAAGGATCCGTCCGGAACACAGACAGGAGAGGTCAAAGAGCTGACACTCTGGTGCTCTTATGACGAGGCGTCTACCGCAGTGCTGAAAGGGCTGGTAGAGAAATTCAACGAGGAATATAAGGATCAGTATCACATGAAGGTGGAAAATACAGGTACGGTGACCACGTACCGGACCAAGCTGTTATCCTTAAAGCAGTCGGATTATCCTTCCGTATTCTTTGGGGTGAGCAACGCCATGCGGGAGTATGCCTCCACCTCTTATGTGACACCTATCCAGAAGTATGTGGATGCGGATCCGGACAAGTGGACGGAAGATCTGTATGACAACGTGCGCGCAGCCTATTCCGATCAGGAGGGCAACCTGGTGGGCGGTGTTATGGGTCTTAGTACCAAGGGCTATATGGTGAATGTGACTGCCCTGGAAGCGGCGGGCTATCAGCTTTCAGATATCACCAGCTTTGAGAAGATTGCCGAGATCTCCCAGGCGGCTGTGGACAAGGGAGTGGTGAAGTACGGCTACTGTATCGGAGACGGCAACGATATTTTCGACATGCTGATCTATCAGGGCGTGGAGGTCTTTGACGGCGGAGACGGTTACACCGGTGAGATCACAAAGTGCATGTATACGGAGGGAGAGACCAATGCGGCGTTAAAGAAGCTGCTGGGACTGCAGGCGAAGCTTTTCAAGAGCGGCGCGGCCTACAAGAATACCGGCGGTACCAGCGCATGTATGTCCCTGTTTGTGAACAAGCAGGCGTTGTTCTGGACCTGTACCAACTCCTTTGTGTATGAGTTCTCCGATCTGAATATGGATTTTGAGTGGGCTTTCGTTCCCTTTACCGGCGTTGACGAGAATGCCAAGTACAAGGGCTGCGCGCTGACGGAGGGAACCGGACTTTTCATCGCTAATTCCGGGGATGAGGCACAGATGCAGGGTGCATATGAGTTCATCAAGTTCATGGCCAGACCAGAGATTCAGGTTTCCTGGTGTACCTACCGTGGCTATATTCCGTATACTAAGGAGGCGGCTGCAAGCCAGGAGTGGATCAAGTATCAGGATGAGTTCTACCCATCTGCCGGACAGCTGATGGAGATGATGCGGAACACACCCAGTGATCTGAGATTCCCCAATTCTCTGCTGATGGCGCAGATACTTTCCGCCAACGCCAATATCAAGAGCGTGATCATGACAGAGCCGGATTCCAGCATTGACGAGATGATCCAGAGCGCGGCAGACAGCCTCAACGAGTCCATTGAGATCCTGAGACTGCGGGGACAACAGTAGCAGAGAAACCGTTTTAAAGATTGGAGAGATGAA
>CABQGZ010000080.1 GCA_902463835.1 uncultured Lachnospiraceae bacterium | reverse complement strand
CTTCTATCGCACATACTGCATCTCCTCTTTTCCCGTATTTTATAAAATACTTTCTTACTCCCATCGCTTGACACACAGACGGTTATAGAGCACATAGACCGTTCCGATCACTGCGATCACAATGGCAAAATAAAACCACAGCATCGCGGAGCTCTCACCAAAATTCTGTCCCACCATCAGCGCATACGCCCCGGACACCACCTTATTCGTCATATCCGTGAACAACTCGATCATGGTGTAGATCAGCACAAGCGAAATGATGTGTCCCAGGCTCGGCACCGTGATCAGCCAGAATTCTTCCCACTTGTTCGCTCCCTCCAGCTTGGATACCTCATATAAGGATTCCGGTATGCTCTGCAATCCTGCCAGGAAGAGAACTGTCTGGACTCCGCAGCTCCACACCAGGCTGATGGTGTGGGACAGCAGGAACACCAGAATACTCCCCAGAAAAGCCGGCACATGCAGATTGGATATAATGGCATTATAGTCAATAATTCCACTGCCTCTCTCATCCGCCGTAAAAAGCGGCATCGTAACAAATTCACTGTTCAGCAGTTTCATCACAACGGAACCGGACATGATAACGGGAAGGAAGAATACCGACCGGAAAAATGTCCTACCCCGGAACTTCTGATTCAACAGTACCGCCAGAATCAGGCTGAGCGCGATGATCACCGGCAATGAATAAAAAATATTCCCCAGAGAGTCCCGCACATTATTCAGATAATTGGGATCTTCCATCAGTATTTTATGAAAATAATCCAATCCCACAAACTTCGTGCCAATGCTGCCCGCATCAATCTTCACTCTGTTAAAGGCATACCAGATTGAGCTGATCAGCGGATATGCGAAAAAGATTACCAGCCCGATTACCCAATGGGCAACAAAGGTATATCCGGCTCTTCTTCGCTTCGCCGCCAAACTTACTCCAGAACGCTTTTTCGCCATTGCATTTTCCTCTCTTTCATCGCACCGTAAACATATAGGCATCAAGCTCCCCGGCCGGTGTCTCCACCTTCCCGGAGGTATGATTTGCATACAGGATCACGCCATTTTCAAAGTATGTTGCAGATACTCCATTCTCCAGTATTTCATATTTTGTGATCGCCGAGTCCACGGTCTTCCCGTAATACTCTGCAAACCCGTTCTGGTTCAATGATTGCTGAATCAATTCTCCATGATCCGCGAAGCGGGTACCGTACAGCTTGTTCGTATCAAGATCGTTGGACTCGTGAATATAATCTGCGCTCAATGCAAATCCCAATCCCGTTCCGCTGGCAGCGGACAGCATGATTGCCTCCTTCGCATTTTCAGACAGGTTCACAGCGGCGGAATACATCGGCCGATAGGAGTGGAACACCATCTGGTAAAAGGGTATCTGCGCATCAACCATATGATAGTCTCCATAGCCAAGGGGCACATCAAACACCACATCCGCTCCGCAGGCTGCATAGCTGTTGGCGCCAGCCGCCGCCACATGGTAACCGGCATCCTTCGCCTGGCGAAGAAGCTGCAAAACGTCCTTGTCTATCCCCGCCTTCACAGCATAGGCCGCATCCTCATAATCTGAAAATGCAATCTCTCCCAGCGTGGAAAAGCAGAGCCCCGTATGCTGATATGTCTTTGCCTTGCGCAGCGCCTTTTCCATGCCTTCCTTCAGGTTGTCCCGCCCGATGATACGATATGCGTTGTCCTCATCGAAGGTTCGAAGGGGCGTAACCGGATACTGCTCCGCCTGATAATGAATCGGCGTCTTGGCACAGCTGGCGTTGTAGGAGAATCCATTGCCGGACTTTCCGTACCGCACAAGGTCAAAGTCCCAGAAGAGCGATATATCACTGTCGCTGCAGAACTCCTGCAGCTGCTTAATCTCCTGCTTTCCTCCGAAAGCAGCGGGATATTTGCTGCCCCCTCCAAGTGTCCCCGGCTTCATTCCGTTGTCGCCGTAATTCTTCATTCTCACAACCGGACTTCTCCCAGTCTCCTCCTTAAGCTCGGCAAGCAGCTCCCAGGCTTTCTCAAAATCTGTCATGGCCTCCAATGAATCATACGGAATCCCTAAGAAAGATTTTCCCACGGTGGTTCCTCCCAGCAGAGTGACGCTGTAGGCAGAAGCATCCATATCCCCAGCAGTCAACAATCCCTGATCCATCAGATACTGCCGGTAACGTCTGGCCATGCCGTTATAGTCAGCCTCGTCTCCATACAGCGGATAGTATGACACGGTCACCTTCTGTCTGGAACGCTCCTCCGACACACGGGTAGTAACGGAATTCCCCGTTGCGTATGTGCCATACCGGAAGGTATCCCTGCCCCGGAAATAGAAGGTGGCTCCCACATTGGAATACCCCATTCTCGCATAGCCAGCCTGAGCTTCTATGGAAGCGGAGCCAGCGCCCTCCTCAATGATTCCAAGCAGGGCGGAAGCACCGTTCTTTGCACCGAACACCGGCAGCCGAACCGCCTCGCTGTCCGCAGTGCTCTTCAATATCTTCTGCGCCGCATCCGCACCATATACTTCTCCGCTGTATCTGCGTGTTCCATCGGCATCTTCCTTCGTATACATCAGAGCCCCGGAACCGGCTGGCACAAAGAGATAATTGCCTTCACCGGAATTCGCACTGTTGCAAAAATACGGTGCTACGGTGACAGAGACCAGACTGTATGCGGTATCTCCCTCCTGGATATTCGCTCCGTCGATGGAAACAGCCAGGGAATCCTCCCGCAGCTGATAGGTGACGGGAATTGCGATCTCATATCGGTCAAAATAGTATGTGACACGCAGCATATCCTCCTGCTGTTCGCACACCATTCTTCCATTTTCCGCCAACTCCGAATAACTGCTCACCGTCTCCTGGGTCAGATCGCTCCCATTTATCACGGTAATACTGATTGGCGAGTTGGCATTGGCGCTTGTACTTCCCTCCTGATAGGCCGCGTACAGGATATCCGACCAGACCTCCCCAGTCTTTTTATTGCAAAGCAACACGCATTTCGCAGTGTCATCCCATTTCAATTCGTAGTTCTCGTTGGACGCGACCACCTGGGATGAAATGGTCTTTGTGACAGCTTCCTTATCATAACTGCCACTGTCTTTTCTGCTGCCGCAGCCGGACACAGAGGCGGCCGCCAGCACTGCACATAACAGGCCTGCCCCAATTCTCCTATTCCATTTTCGAAAAGCTTTCTCTCTCATTTCTTTCCCTCTCTTGACACCAATCTTCGGATTACCGGTAAATAACCTCCTCGTAGATCGAGTAAATAAATGAACCGAACTGTTTCAGAAGGATCATACACATAAACAGGACAAATACCACCAGAATCATCATGCAAATAGTGAGAAATCCTGTCCACAGGAACTTAAAAAAGTCAATATCGTGTACGTTGATCATCGCCACGCACAGCAGGAAGAAGGTATAGAGCGTCACCGCGGTCCCCAAGCCATCCATGATACCGGCGGCGGAGAGAGGCAGAAAATTGCTCAGTCCCACCTGGATAAACTGGAACAGGATCAGCGGCAGCAGCGCATAAGCGGTTGCTGTGTAGATCTCCTTCACACTTCCCAGCCCCTGAAACATGGAGCAGACCAGCCAGTTGCAGACTGACCAGAGAATCAACAGTCCCACTGTCGCCGCCAGTGTGTACAGCGAATTGTATTCCCGCAGAGATACGCTGCTATACAGGAAACCAGAGGCCGTATCTTTAAGTACGGAACCCACATAGAAGAGAATTGTCAGCACAATCGCCGCCGCCCAGGAGCTCTTTCCTCTCCATTTTAAGTCCGTAAAGCTTCGGAAGGGATGGAAGGGCACTGCCAGCAATACCTGGACATTCTCATTTTGAATCAGCTTTCCTCTGCGCCTGCGCAGAAGAAGAACTGCTGTTGTGATCCCTCCCACCAGCACCAGGATTCCCAGAACCAGCCAGTGAAAGTGTTCTCCGATCCACCCTGTCAGGACTGCCTGCCAGGCGAGATCGTAGACAGAGTAGTCATATGCCTCCCGGGCCATGGCAAGGGCTCCTTCATAATCGCCCTCATTGTAATAGACCATCGCCAGTCCCCGGCAGGCAAGCTGATTGCCCCGATCCTGGGACAGCACCTGTTCCCATATGCTTTTGGCGTCGTCATAGTCCCCCGCGAGATAGGCGCTCTGGGCTTCCCGAAAGAGCATTCCGTAATCGGTGGGCTCAAACACGGTAATGTTATAATTATCATAATCCGCAACATAGATTCTGGTACCGGAGAGAGCAAGGGCCACCGGAGTCTTAAACACTCCCGTCTGTCTGCCTGTCCCAAGTCCTCCGCCGAAGGTACTCATCCGGTTGCATTCACTGTCATACAGATAGATCAGGCCATTGGTGCTGTCAAGGGCGAACAGGAATCCGTCCTCTGAGACCGCTATGGATACCAGTGTCTGGGGACGGTACGTCTTACTTCCGATCTCCTCCTCAAAGACAACCTTATCCTCCAGAAAGTTATAGCTGCCAGAGTCGGTAGAGCCTCTTCTTAAATTCCGTTTATATAAAATATTCTCCCCGTTTGGACTGACCTTTCGAATCTGCCCGTATCCATTGGACTGTGCGTCTGCACTGCCAACGCCACCGGTACACGTAACCATGTATCCTTCTGCATCAAAGTCAAAATCAACAAAAGAATAGGGCAGCTTTTTCACCGAGGCAGCCTTCTTCACATCGTTGCTGGTCAGCTTATCCCACAGATAGGAAAGGGTATCCAGAACTGTCCCCGCAACGTTATTCGCCCCGTAAAAGCCCAGGAATTCCTGTTCCGGCGTATAGAGCAATGCCCCGTAGTAACAGCCCTGACTCAGTATATAGATATAGCCATGGGTATCCCTGGATACCGCAACCGGCTGGTAGATGAAATTCTCCGGAATCAACGCTGATTGAGGCCTCTCCAGCGTACCGATGAGCCGCCCCTGCTGATCTAACAGCAGGATCCGGCCATTCTGGGTATCCGCCAGATAGATCACGCCGTCCGCATCACTGTATATGCCTCTGGCACCGGTAAAATCAATCACATTTCCATCCCCATCCGTAACCGCCAGTTCGTCCTTCAAGGTACCGTCGGGATTGATCCGTATCAGCCTGGAAGAACCTCCGCAGAGGAGCAGAAGCGTTCCGTCCTGGGCACAATACAGATCTGTGATTCCTTCCAGGGAATTCTCCAGTCCAAGGGTTGACGCTGTAATCACCTGCTCTGCCGTATACATCTCACGGGTGAGACGGAGCTCTGTGCCATTCCCCGGCACATCCACACGGGTATAGGAATCGGTGGGCGCCGCCCATGCTGTTATCGACGTTCCGGCACAGAACGCAGATATCATACAAATAGCAAAAACTCGTTTTAATAAACCTTTTTTCCTTCCTATCATCCTCAAACGCTCCTCACTCTTTTATTCCGGAGGTACTCATTGTCTCCAGCACATTGCTCTGGGTAAACAAGAACACCACAATCGGAGGAATCATCAGCAGCACAGTGATGGCCATGGCACTGCCGGAACGGGCAATCCCTCCGGCGGAAATCGTACTCATCACATAGGGCAGCGTCTTTTTTGCCTCGCTGAAAATGGTACCGGACGGTACAATGGTCCACATGCTCTGGAACGAGAACAGCAACACTGTCATCCATGCCGGTTTCATGATCGGCATAATAATCTTCCAGTAAATGCGCAGAACGCCTGCCCCATCAATCCGCGCAGCTTCCATCAGCGCGTCCGGTATACTGACATCCATAAACTGCTTCATCAGAAAGCAGCTCATGGAAGAAGGAATTGCAGGAAGGATATATACCCAGTACGTATCAATCATATGAAGCTTACTGAAGATCAGATATTGCGGTACTGCCAGCGTATATGTATTATACAAAAGCATCACCTGTACAATACCGAACAACAGCTTCCTTCCCTTCACCTTTGACTTTGAGAAAGTAAACGCCGCCAGCGAAGCCGCGATCACACTTAAAAACGTAGAAATCACTGCAATAAAAATACTGTTATATACATAGCGCGAGATTGGCACCTGCAGATTGCTTAAGAGTGCAGGAAGCACCCGGTAATTCTCCAGTGTCGGGCGCGAAACCATAAAGCGCGGCGGAAAGATCAGCAGCTCATCCAAGGGCTTAAAGGATGTGATCACACTGTAGAACAGCGGAAACACCATAAATAGCCCACCCAGTATCAAAAAGGCAAAATAGAAAAAATTTCCCGCCTTCGAGCGTGTGTACCGGCGATACTGCAGCTTGTTGGCTGAAGCTGTAACCCGACGGTACTTCATCGGTTTTTTCGTCATAATATACCTCCAAAACAATCAGTTGTCGCTCTTGCCTACCAGGTTCAGCAGGCCGCCGATCAGATAGCGGACAATCAGAACCATAAGGAACAAAAATACGGACAACGTAGACGCATAGCCCATCTCATACCTGGTGGTGCCCACATCTGAAATATAGCTGACTAGCGTATCCACAGAATTGTTTACACTGGGATATCCGGCCAGGGTGGTTATCACCGCACTGATGGAGAATACCGCCTGAATCTGCATAACAGCGCTGAACAGCAGAATGCTCTTCATAGACGGAAGCGTGATATACCACAACTCCTGCCAGCGGTTCTTCACTCCGTCGATGGCACCGGCCTCATACAGATTCGTATCCACATTCTGAAGTCCGGCAATATTAGCCAGAAAAGATACTCCCATACTCATCCAGAGCTGTACAATCATGATGATCGTAAAATTATATTGCGTATTCTGAAACCACTGAATCGGTTCCGTAATCAACCCAAAGCTGATCAGCAGGTTATTCAGATACGCGTAGCTGTCACCAGAAAAGATCAGCTGCCAGATATAATATCCGCTCCCCACCAGCGCAGGTACGTAGAACACAAAGGTCAGGAATACCCGAATCTTTCTGGAAAACTCGTTGATCATCCATGCCAGGAAAAAGGACATCATATAGCTAACCGGTCCCGCAATGATCGCAAACCGCAGCGTGGTGCCCACCACCTTCCAGAATACCTGATCGCCGGTAAACATCCGGGCGTAATTCTCTAATCCGGTAAACAGAGGTGCTGAAACCATATCGTAATCAAAAAAACTCAAGCCCATGGACGCCAGCACCGGCAGAATATTAAAAACAAAAAATGTTCCCATAAACGGAATTAAAATAAGATAGTAAACCAAATCCTCTCTGGTCATTCTTCTACCGGAAGGCTTCGATTTTGCTCTTTTTGCCATGTTGATAGCTCCTCTCCAACAGCATTTTTCCTGTCATACTTATTTCCCACGCTGCTGATACTGCTCCCACTTTCGTTCCATCTCCTGATTGGCTTCTTTTCCGTATTTCATCAGCATATTCTTTGTATTTTGATGATCGTTCACAACATTCCAGAAGCTCTGGTATATGGATCTGGAAACATAGTAGCTGCCCGGGTACTCCGGTATCTCCTCAACTGCTTCCCATGCATGCAGCAGTTCCTCTGCCATGCCCTCATCCCAGGACAATCCCATTATCGCCTCCATATTCGCCAATGGAACACGGCCGGAGGGCCCAAGAATGGATTCCACATCATTGGAGAATGTCCGCTGCGTATCGGCAGACGTCCACCACTTCAAAAATTCCCAGGAAGCCTTCGGATTCTTTGATGACTTCAGAATCCCGCAGCCCGTTCCGCCCCCGGAGGAAGCATGGGAGATGCTACCGTCCTCTGCCACCGTTCCAGGAATTGCTGTCATTCCCCACAATCCGTCAATCTCCGGTGCCGCCACCTTAAAGGTGGTATACATCGTGTAGGGAACGATACCAAGAGGCGTTGTTCCAACACGGAAGCGATTATAAAAGTCCAACGTCACCGGGAACTTCAGCTTCGTATAGTAATCCGTCCAATATTCGAAGGTCTCCATACTTCCAGAGGACAACAGCGTTGTATTCCTGCCATCCTCCGTATACAGGGACAGTCCCCGCTGCAGCAGCAAGCTCGGGAAGATATTATTGCTTCCAACTCCGGCATTCACCTGAGTTGGATCCGTAGCCGCATTGTTGGGCATCCACACCGACATATTGTTGCGCATCAGAAGCTTCGAAATCTCCTGAAATTCCTCCCAGGTCTTTGGAACCTCCCAGCCAGACTGCTCAAATATGTCTTTCCGATAAAACATCATATAGAAGGTCTGCGTATCCGGCAGCGCATAGAGCCCTCCTCCATATCGGTAAGGTGTGTCCGCCCCCGGTTGAAATCGTTCCAGAACCTCATCGCAATCCTCAAACTGCGTCAGATCATACAGCACCCCGCGCATTGCCAGATTTACCGGCTCGGACCGGGACTGCTGCAATACACAGTCCGGTCCATTGCCGGACAGTGTCGCCTGGATAATACTTGCGTTTGTCAATTCGATGTTGACATTGATCCCGGTCTCTGGCGTGAAGGAACGTTTCACAAGGGAACTTAACACCTGCGCCTGATCACGCCCCCAGTTCACCCAGATTGTAATACTCTCCGCCTCCGCCGATTGGGTGTCTGATACTCCGTTGTAATCACGCCGGAAGGACGCGATAAAACGCCGGATGGAAAAGCTCAGCCGTTCCCAGAGACTCACCTTCTCAAAGGGAGTCTTCTCCCCTGCTTTTGTAAGCACAATCCGGTCAAGATCCAGCGGCATACTGCGCAGCTCCTGCAGCACGGAGGACACAGAGCAATAGTTGGTATAATAGTAGTCCTTATAGCGATGCGCCTCAAACTTATTGTCCAGCATCTGGTTGATTACCTGTACCATATTCATTATGACAGAATAATTTGACCCGCTTTTCTCCCCAGTGATCTCCTTCAATCGTTCCGCCGCCGTCTCAAGCAGCGTGCGAGTCTCCACCAGCCGTTCCTCCATCTTAGGAATCTGTGAGAAGAGATCATAGTCCCGGTAGACATCTACTTTCTCGCCGGTGATCACGGTGATGTCTATGTACAGCTCACCCAGTTTTGCAATGGCCTCTGTAAGTATGGAACGAACCTGTGCAATCTCGCCGGATGTCACTGTAAGCGCAATACGGTGATTTCCTTCGCTCAGGTAAATCAGATACGGTTCCCCGTTGTCATCCGCAAACAGCTTCCGCTGCCAGTCATCATCGTAGGAAAACCCAATTGTCTCCGCCTCCTGAAAGGGAATCTCCCCGTCAATGGAGAGACAACGGTATGTTTTTCCTCCGATCACTGCATTCTGACGAAAGGAAAAACCCAACTGGTAGTAACCCTCCAGAACCTCCCCCGTCTCCCAGACGATGGTCTCGCCGGTTTCCTTCCAATTTCCTCCGCCAATGTAGTTGATCCTGTCATTTTCCGGATTATGAGGTGTGACCCATGCAGAAGAAGAATCACCCTTTCCTACCAGGAAATAGCTGGACTTCACCAGCGCATCTTCCGCTTCCAGCACAATGGCATCCCCCTGGTACATCTTTGCGGAGATATCCGGCGCAGTGTAGGCCGGGACAGAGGTCTTACCTTTGAAACAGATCTCTTCAATCTCGATGCTCCCCTTCACCGGAACCACACCCACCTCATGTACGCCTGCGGTAAGATAAATCAAATATTTGTCATACTCCCCGGCAGATGTATGAATTGCTTCATTATAATAGTAATCATCATAAGGTATCTGCTGGGCAGAAAATTCATTTCCGAAATCATCTACACTCTTTTCTCGCACTTCATCCTTCCACATGCGCGGGAAAGTGAACTTCTCCGCTGCCGAATAGGGATATTCGCCGTCAATCTGAAGCCCGACAACAATATCATCCATACCGTCGTCCACCGTCCGATAAGACATCCCTATCGTGTACAGTCCATCTGCCGGCACTTCCGCCCGAAAGGTCAATCTCTCGCCCTCCAGCTTCTGTCCTGCCTGGATCTCCACCTTTCCTGTTCCCGCAGATGCGTTATCATACAATGCCAGATAATCCTCATAGCTGTTGTCCTGCCCAACCTCTTTTGCATCTGCAACAGGATCTATTCCCGTTTCATTCAGAATGTTCTTTGCCGCGTGTACCGCCAGCGGTGCGAAACAGCTGACAG
>CABQGZ010000079.1 GCA_902463835.1 uncultured Lachnospiraceae bacterium | reverse complement strand
CCCCCCACTGTTTTCGACTCAGAAGAACCTTATTCATAATACACACGGAAAAGTGAGAAGCGATATGACGAAACTGATCATTGTAGACGACGAAAAAATGATATTGAATTCTTTATCCCGCTACATCAAGGAGCAGATGCCGGATTTTGAGATCTGCGGCTGCTTTTATGACGGCAGGGAAGCACTGGATTACCTGATGGAGCATCCGGTGGATATTATTTTAAGTGATATCTGTATGCCGCAGATGAGCGGGCTGGAGCTGGCCAGAGAGGTGGCGAACCGGATGCCGCACTGCGTGGTCATTATTTTAAGCGGCTACAGCGAGTTCGAGTATGCCCAGAACGCCATCAAGTACAATGTGTTCAATTATATGTTGAAGCCGGTGGACTATCGAGAGCTGAAGAAAGTTCTGCTGGAGGCGCAGGCTACGGCGGCCACTCGCAGAAAAGTGAATTCCTCAGATCTGACGGATGAGGCAACGGAAATGTTTTTTGTGGATTTATTCTGCGGCTCTATCTTTTCGGTAAAGGATTTGAAGGAGCGGTTTTCGGGGCTGAAATTTCCTTTTTCGCTGGAAGAAAGCGAGGGATATCTTGTTAAGTTCTCCTTGAATGAGGACAGTCTGACAGATGAGTACGGGTACGGGATCGACCGCCTGATCTTCTCTTTGAAGAATGTTTTGAGCTTCTCTATGCCGGATACCCGGTTTTATTTCATGCGGAAGGCAGCTTTTGATTACTATTATGTCGCGGTCAGCAGCCACCTGCCGGAGGAGGCGCAGCATCAACAGCTTGTGGAAAATGTGGATAAGCTTTTGAATCTTTCATGCAGTGTGGATTTGTATCATCCATTTTCTTCTTTTCAGGAATTTGTCCAGATGAAGAAGACGGTAACGGTTGCCAGTGACAGCGCAAAAATGTCCAACGATACGCTGATCCAGAAGGCCATTGACTATATCAATGGGAATTACGGTCAGGATCTCTCACGGGAGACGGTGGCCGGCGCGGTCTATCTGTCACCCTCCCATTTTAGCTTCCTGTTTAAGCAGAACACGGGTATCAGCTTTATTGATTATCTGACCACGGTTCGGATGCAGAAATCGGTGGAGCTTTTAAAGACCCAGATGCGCATCAACGATATCGCAAAAAAAGTGGGGTACCAGAACCGCAATCGGTTTAGTATCAACTTCCGGCAGTATACGGGCTATACACCTACGGAATATCGCAAATATGTATTATCCATGGAGGATATGCCAGATGAAAAATAGCTTTCGGACATTGAAAATCAGATTGTCTGCAGATCGGCTGTTTATCCGCTACTTTTTGCAGATATTTGTGGCCATGTCCATTATCTTTTCCGTGTTTACCGTTTATATCTACTATAATTCCAGACAGATTCTGGAAAAGGAGTTCCAGGGCGACGCCAGACAGGATGTTCAGAATCTGGCGGACGCCATGGACGATTATATTCTGGAGACAGAGTATATCATCTCAACACTGATCAACAACGATACCCTGCGAACTTTTTTTGGATATACGCCGGAGGATTTTGACTGGCGCAGCTACTCGGAGCAGGCACAGACGCTTTTGCAGGCACTGCAGAACAGCAAGAAGGCCATTGAGACAATTTATCTGTACTCCGAGACTTCACAGACGATGCTATCTTCCAGTACCTATACCGATATTGATTCCTTTGAGGATCCCTACTGGATCCGGGAGCTTGGCCCTACCCGGAGCGGCTTTCATATTTTTCCATATGCTATGCGGGATAAATTTCCGTACGTGATCTGTGTTGCAAAGGAATTCACGGTAGATCAGAATCACTGTGCCGTGGCTATAATGATCGACCCTTCCATGCTCCCCATATTGACCTCCATCAATCAGAGCAGCAATAGCAAAGCCTTTTTTGTATCGGATGAGAATGAGATCATATATCGGTATCACCAGGAAGCTCTGTCGGAGCCACTGGAAACGGTGAGATATCTCTCTGATTACCAGCAGGATACTGCGGAAAAAGTCTCTATTATCACGGAAGATGCAGACACGTATTCTCTGGCGCAGCTTCACTCTCCGGAATATCCCTGGTCTTATGTTTTGGTAGCGCATCTGCAGAACTATTCGTCCAGGTTGTCCACGCAAAATGCGGTGCTGTTTGCCTTTGTCAGTGTCTTTGTGATATCCGCCCTGTTGTTTGCGGTATCTTTTACCATACGTTCGCTAAAACCCATTCAGAATATAAGGGATTTTCTGGATTCCCCTGAGATGATGTCCATCAACCAGGTCAGTGACAGCAAGGATATTGAATACATCGCCGGGCGAATCAACCAGTATATACAGACGAACCATGCCTTGAAGGATGAGCTGCAGAAGCGTCTTGTTGCGTTAAATGAAACACAGATCCTGGCGCTGCAGCTGCAGATCAATCCTCACTTTTTGTCAAACACTTTAAACCTGATGTATATCACGGCAACGGATGCTCTGGGCTATGAGCATCCCCTCCCACTGATGATACTGAATACCAGCTCCCTGATTCGCTATGCCATAGAGCCCTCCAGGATGGTATCCTTTGAGACAGAGCTGGCTCAGACCAACAATTATCTGGCGATTCTGGAGCAGCGCTACGGAAGAAACCTTAAGATTATCCATGATATCGCTCCGGAGACGCTGGACGCCAAGGTTCCACGACTGTTTATCCAGCCTATCATAGAAAACGCGGTGTTCCATGGCTTTTCTCCCCACCAGGATACGGAATGTGTACTGACCATCCACAGCCATCGGGAGCAGCGTTCGGATCAGGGCGCTGAGAAATTGATTGCCATACAGGTACGCGATAACGGAACAGGCATCAGCAAGGAGAAGCTGGAGGAGCTGCAGCAATCCTTGTATCAGACGGTGGCACCCTCCGGGAAGGGAATCGGGCTGCGCAATGTGGTGCAGCGGATGAATCTGATCTATTCGGATGAGTTCTCCCTGAAGGTGGAGAGTGTTCCCGGGGAGGGTACCTGCTTTACACTGATGTTCCCTTATGTGCCGTCCTGACATTATTTCTTTCATTTTATGTTCTAAAAGAAAAAAGTCCTCATAAGATGTAAAAAGTGTATATAGGAGAGTTGTCATGTCGGAATATCAACGGTTTGTCACCTATATTAATCTGTATGAGGAGGACAGCAAAATCCGCAGTGTGGGATTTGCAAAAATAGAGCGGCAGCAGAGCCAGTGCAGTATGGAGATACATATGAGAGGAACCGGTTTCACAGGAATCTCCTGCCCTGTCTATCTTTTTGTGCGGAAAAATGAAAAAATGCTGGGGATTTCAGTGGGAAAGATACCGATGAACGGCGGTCAGGGGGAGGTACGCCTTTCGCTGGATGCTGAGAATATCAGCCAGAGCGGGTATGGTCTGAAGGAAATCGGGGGCTTTTTAATCTTTGTCAATGACCGGGTGATGTTCGCCAGCCTGTGGGATGACGGGGAGCTTCGACGGAGCCGGTTTATTCCTGTTGAGGAGGCAAAAAAGGATGTGCCGCCACCGGAGCGTACGATTGACCAGTTAGAGAACATGGTTCAAGAGCCGGAGTATACGATTAGCCAGCCGACGAACATGGTTCAAGAGCCAGAACATACAGCTCAGCAGCCAGAAAATGTAGCTCAACAGCCGGGGATGACAACCTACCAGTCAGAATCCTCGCAGACACCTGTAGCTGAAAATTCGCCCCTTCAGGCTACCGAGGCGGCCCAGATGGCCAGGCAGGCGGTAGAGGAGGAAGAGCCCTGGGCGCTCCGCTGGAAATTTATACTGGAGAATTACCCTATCCTGACTCCCTTTGAGGGGGAGGACAATATCCTGTGTGTCCGGATGGAGCTGAAGGATCTGCGGCTGCTGCCCAAACGCCACTGGTATCTTGGAAACAACAGCTTCCTGCTCCATGGATTTTTTAACTATCGTTACCTGATCTTAGGGGCCATAGAAAAGGAGGGAACCACGCGGTGGTTTATCGGCGTGCCCGGAGTGTTCCAAAGCCAGGAAAAAGTAATGGCGGCCATTTTCGGCTTTCCGGAATACAAGAGCGAAAAGCTGGCAGCTCAGAAAACAGGCCAGTTTGGTTATTGGTATCGTTTTTTAGAATAGAAAGATATGGCGCGGTTTTCCTTTGTCTGTCCTCTGTGTGAGGCATGCTGCAAGGGAAAGCCGCGTCAGTCAGTGAAAATTGGATATCCGACGTATTGGCTATGGTTATAAGGTATGTTACAAGAACCCATGCGTTAGTCAACCCCGCGGATCTCCACGTGGGAGATATAGTTCACAAGAAGTTCCCGAAATTCAGCAAGCTCCGTGGGCGTGTAGGCGGAGAAGCCGGGCGAGATCACCTGGGGCGAATCCTTATAGCTCTGTAGATAATATGCTTTAGCGCCTTTGATCCAGGAGCCAATATCATGAAAATCTTCTTTGGAATGAAATTCTTTTGAGACGGTGGTGCGGAACTCATAATCCAGACCACAATCCATCAAAAAAGCGGCCGATTGCTCAATTCGGGTAAAATCCATCTGGGAAAGTCCGCAGATGGCGGCGTATTTGTCAGGTGCCCCTTTGATATCCATGGCCACATAATCCACGAGACCCTTCCCACACAATTCTGCCAGTACATCCGGGCGGTAGCCGTTGGTGTCGAGCTTCACCTTGAGCCCGAGCTGTTTCACATCAGCGAGAAAGGGGACGAGATCTTTTTGCAGCGTTGGTTCTCCGCCGGTAACACAGATGCCATCCAGAATCTTTTTCCGCTTGTCCAGGTAAGCCAGGATCTCTTCACAGGAAAAGTCGGAAGGCGCGTCCGGGGAGAGCACCAGGTCGCCGTTGTGGCAGAAGGGACAGCGAAAGTTGCAGCCGCCGAAAAAGACGGTGGCTGCAACATGTCCAGGGTAGTCCAGCAAAGTTGTCTTTTGAAAGCCCTGTATATTCAAAGTATCACATCCCATTCTGTTGATAATTCTTCCATGCTTTCTGGAACTGGAAGGTAGCCATCACGCCATAGACAGCGGCGATGATGATTAGATATCCGCCGACTTTCCCGGTGGCGACGATCATATAGATGGTATTATAGATCGCATATGCCAGAACGAGAATTGCACACACGCGGCTCTGTGCCAGATGAATGCCAAGCGCCAGGCCAACAATGACGAGAACATCAAGAAGCCCCAGGATATTGCTGGCAAGCACATTGAGGACCAGACTAAGACCGGCGCAGATGTACAGGGTGATGGCAGCGCCATTGATGTTGCCGGCGCATTTCTTACATTCCGGCTGTTTTAAAAATTCTTTTTTTGTCATGAATAAACTCCTCCTTGCGGTTAAAATATACAAGACTATTGTAAAAGAATTTATGGTATCTGTAAAGAGGTTTTTCTTGCTTTCGTAAGAGATAAATGCAATAAAATTTTTATTTTAACCCGGACAGGAGTTGTCCGGGTTAGCTTATATAATGAACTCACAGCCGAAGACAAAGGAGAAAAAGACATGGAGGACACAAAGATTGTTCTGGAGCGGCACGAGCAGCGGATTCAGACAATGGAGCGGGAGATCTCGGATCTGAAAGCGGTGCAGACCGAGATACGTTCCATGAATGAGACGCTGGTCACGTTGGCCACGGAACTGAAACACACAAACGAACATCTTGCAAGACATGAACAAAAGATTGATGAGATCGAGAGTCAGCCCCGGGTGCGGATGCAGCAGATTGTCACGGCAATCATTGCTGCGCTGGCAGGAGGATTGATCTCGGCAGTCATTGGAATGGTCCTGGCGTGAGAGAAAGGAGAGATTTTCATGATGAACTATCAGGAATACATCCGATCCGAGCTGCTTATCCTGATTCCCGTTCTGTACCTTATTGGAATGGGCCTTAAGAAAAGTCAGCTGCCGGATACAAGGATTCCGGCGGTGCTCGGGATCATAGCCGTACTTTTGGCGGCCATATGGGTGACCGCAGCCTGTGACATCGGTACATACCAAGAGCTTGCCGCCGCGGTTTTTACGGCTGTGACCCAGGGCATTTTGGCAGCAAGCGCCAGTGTGTACATCAATCAGCTGCATATTCAGAAAAAGAAAGACGAGTAGAGAAAGGAAAAGAAGAAAATGAAGACAAAGGAACAACAATTATTTAAGGCGCTCTGTAAATTCAAAAGTGAGACATGCGACGAGGGATTGTTGGAGCACGCAACGCCCCATGTGCTGGGGCAGCTGTTCTTCAATCGCATGCAGGGGGTGGCCTACGGCACACTCAAGGCTCAGAATCTGCTGGGCAAGGTAAACCGGGAATTTCGCAATTCCCTGAAAGGGGCATATGAGCAGAATGTAAGGAAAAATCGCAGTTTTCTGGCGTGTGTGGCGTACATTGCCGGTCTGCTGCGGGGCTGTCGATGCAATGTGGCCATGCTGAAAGGCGCGCTGCTGTGCGGACTGTATCCGGAGGGATATCGAACCTCCAACGATATCGATCTGCTGGTTCATCCGGCGGATGTGACAACCGTAGGGAACATGTTGGCGGCTGCCGGATTCCGGCAGGGCAATATCCGCAACGGCGTATTCGTTCCGGCCAGCAGGAGAGAAATTATCGAATCGAAGATGACACGGGGAGAGACGGTGCCCTACATCAAGGAGATGAATATGCCGGAAATGAAGTATCTGGAGGTAGATATCAATTTTTCCCTGGACTACAAGAACAGTGAGGACACCTCCCTCAAGGCGATGCTGGAGAATATGGCGCCTCAGGGAATCTATGGTGTCTGTATCCCAACGCTTTGTACCGAGGATTTCTTCCTTCATCTGTGCGGCCACCTGTATAAGGAAGCCACAACGCTGCCCTGGGTGGAGATGCATCGCGACATGACGCTGTACAAGTATATGGATCTCTATATGCTGCTGGAGGAGATGACGGAACAGGATATCCGAAAGCTTTTTGCGAGAGTCAGGGAGCTGGAGATGGAAAAAATATGCGGATTTGCAATCCTTCAGACTGCGGAATTGTTCGATATGGAGGACGCGTGGCTGCTGGAGCAGGCCGGGCGGGCGTTGGCGGGGGAGACAGACTTCCTGCACCAGGTTATTGCTCCAAAGGAAAAGAAGCTGTACCGCTATGACACAACAGATATTACAGCGCGGTTCTTTCTGGAAGAACGCAGGGCAGATCTGAAGGAGGTGAAAACAATATGAGAAAGCTTAGGATGAGACCCAACCGAACGGAAGGGCTGCTGTTTACCTTTTGCGGTCTGGACGGATGCGGGAAGACGACCATGATGAACCGGCTGATGGCAGATCTGGAACAGAAGGAGATCTTCGTGACGAAGCAGCCCACCAATGCGGTGCGGAATTCGGAGATCTTCCGAACCTATATGGACTGCCCGGATCATGACGCTTACGATTACCGGAGCCTCTCCCTGCTTGCGGCCAGCGACCGTTTGCAGCATGGAAGCAAGGTGATCGAGCCCGCGCTGGAGCAGGGGAGGCTGGTGCTGAGCGACCGTTATTTCTATTCCTGCCTTGCCAATCTTCGGGCGAGAGGATTTACGGAGGATGCCTGGATCTATGAGATCGCGGAGACGATTGTAAAACCGGATATTGCCTTTTTCTTTGACGTGCCGGTGGAGACTGCGGTAGCGCGTGTGCGCAGACGTCCGGAGGAGAAGGAACGCTATATTGATATGGAGCTGCAGTACAGACTGCGGCAGGAATACATTGACATCTGCAAGGCCAACGGCGGTGTGCTGATCTCCACGGAGCTGCCGGAGGAGGAGTGCTATGAGCGGGTGAAATACGAAGTGGAAAGGGTGAGAAACAGATGAAAAAGCATGTGGAACTCCCATTGGGGGAGCCATTCTATACGACGTATCACAACCAGGCGGCTGCAATGGCTCCGGCAGCAGGCAATCCATCCATCCGCAACTGGTGCCTCAATCAGGTCATGCAGCTGGAGTGTAACCGCAGATTTCAGTGGGGCTTTACCACACCGGAGGCAGGGGTGACTGATTCCCATTGGAACAAAATGACGTGCCTGGATGTGAAGGAATTTGACCCATGGTATTTGAAGGGATATATCAATCCGGTTATCCGGGAATTATTGGATCATGGATATTATGTGGTATTTTCTGGTGTGGATGATTACTACGTGGAGGGAAAGAGCTGGTATAAAGAACGGCATTTCGATCACGATGGGGTGATCTGCGGCTATGATCAGGAGGATAAGACGTATTGTATCTATGCTTATGATTCCAATTGGATCTGTCAGAAATTCTGGACTTCCCAGAAGGGATTTAACCGCGGGAGGGAAGTGGTTAAAGAGAAGGGAGGGTATCAGGCTCTTTTCGGGATAAAAGCAAGAAACAGCATTGTGGAATTCTCGCCGGAGACTGTTTTGCAGAAGCTGGGAGAATATCTGGACTCTTCCATGTGGAAATATCCCCCGGAGGAAGAAGGAAAAGTATACGGAATCGTGGTGCAGGAGTATCTGGCGAAATATGTGGGCAGGCTCTATGACGGCGCCATTCCCTATCCCCATATGGATCGCCGGGTGTTCCGCATTGTCTGGGAACACAAAAAAGGAATGCTGGAGCGCATCAGATGTCTGGAGGAGGCGCTTGGCTGGGAGCCGGAATTCAGCAGGGAATATGAACCGCTGGTGAGGGAGGCGGATACAATGCGCATGCTCTATGCCTCACATCATATGCACCGACGCGATTCTGTTCTGCCTATCATCCAGAAGAAAATGTGGATGATCAGAGAAAAGGAAGAGGAACTGTTGACAAAGATTGTAAAGAAAGGAACGAGGTGATGGCATATGAAACTGTGGGAACAGATCAGACAGAAGATGCTGGCGCATCCAACGCAGTTTGTCTGTGAAGGCGCTCAGGAAAATAGCTATGAGGAATTGGTGACACTGTCAGAGTGGTACAGCCAGCGCCTCCGGGCAGTTCGCTGCTGCGCGATTCTGTGCCAATCCGAAATGATGGCAGCCAAGGCACTGCTCTCCTGCTTTGCGGCAGGGATCACAGCGGTACCCCTCTCCAGAAGGTACGGGGAGCTGCACTGCAACAAGATTCTGGACAAGATTGGTCCGGATGCCGTGATCACAGATGACAACGGCGTACTTACCCTGGAGCAGCTGCCGGCTGCAAAGTACAAAGAGCCGGAGATGCACCCTGCCCTTATCATGTGTACCTCCGGAACTACTGGAAGTCCGAAGGGCGCGATGCTGACGGAGGAGAATATTCTTACCAATGTGACGGACATCGCCGGGTATTTTGCCATAGGGGTGGAAGATACGATTCTCATCTCACGACCGCTGTACCATTGCGCAGTGCTGACCGGTGAGTTTCTGACCGCGTTATGGAAGGGGACGAAGGTATGCTTCTATTCGCAGGCCTTCAATCCGCCAAAGATGCCGGAGCTGATACAAAGCTGCGGGGTAACTGCATTCTGTGGTACGCCTACGCTGCTTGGATTGATGACGCGCTTTATAAGGAAGCGGACAGAGCTCCCCTTAAAGCACGTCTGTGTCAGCGGAGAGTGCATGGATCGGGAAACCGGACTGCGTATTGCCGGAGCATTTCCACGGGCAGATATCTACCATATCTATGGACTGACAGAAGCCTGTCCAAGAGTCAGCTATCTGCCGCCGCAGCTGTTCGGGGAATACCCGGACTGTGTGGGGATTCCGCTGAAATCGGTAGAGATCAAGGTAGTCAGAGCGGATGGAAGCGCCGCAGAGCCGGAGGAAGAAGGACTGCTGTATGTAAAAGGCGGCAACGTGATGGCGGGCTACTATAACGAACCGGACAAGACGGCGGCCGTGCTGCGGGACGGCTGGCTTCGTACCGGAGATATCGCCCTGATCAACCGCGCAGGATTGCTTAAGATCCGAGGCCGGAGTGATGACCTGATCATCAAGGCGGGCATGAACATCTATCCACAGGAGATTGAGAGTGCGCTGAAGCTGGACGAGCGTGTGCGTGAAGTCCAGGCCTATGGATATCCGGCGGCGGGCGGGACCCAGATCGGATTGCGGATTGCGGGAGATTTTCAATCGGCGGAGCAGGTGCGAAAGCTCTGTATGGAGGTGTTAACGGGCTATCAGGTGCCAATGAAGATCGAACTG
>CABQGZ010000078.1 GCA_902463835.1 uncultured Lachnospiraceae bacterium | reverse complement strand
GAAGAAACGGCAAAGAACGCCAATGTTTTTGATCGGACCTTCATAGAAGGTAAGATGGCATGCTTCTTTTTGGCGGGAGATAACAGCTGGAATGCGGCGGAAGAAGGGGAGCATTCCGGCGATGCAGTCCTCTTTATCGCGCCGGATGGCACAACGATGCTGTACGATTGTGATACGCCGAATAATGGGGCAGATATCGTATATGCTTTGCAGCAATTAGGGATTGATAAGCTTGACTATTTTGTGAATTCGCATCCTCATATCGATCATATGGGCGGCTTTTCTATTATTGCCCGCCATATCGAAATCGGACATGTATATACATCGGATGCAGTGAGCAAAAATGACGGAAAGAATACGCCATATTACGACAAGCTTTTAGGTATTATCGAAGAAAAAGGGATTGAACATACTTATGTGTCGGAAGGAGACACCTTTGATCTTACGGAAGATGTACATGTAAAGGTTTATAATCCGCCAAAAGGCTTAAAACCGTCGGAAGTGCATTACAATGAGTTCTCGTTGGTTTTGAAAATTACATATAAGGATTCCAGCTTCCTGGTGGGAGGGGATTCTGGGAATAGAGCGGAATTCGGCCGGAAGACGGAAGAACTGCTGGTTACAAAGTATGGAGATGAATTACAGGCAGATGTATCAAAGATCAATCATCATGCGGAACCGAGTACACAGTCATCCAGCCCTGGATGGCTGGCAAGTGTGAATTCTAAGATTTATGTGGGAACGATGAGTACTATTCCCAATGACGTGGAGCACTTTAAGATTCTGAAGAAATGTATGGAGACAGGCGCGACCTATCTTCACACAGGAATTGACGGTACGGTTCTTATTTATACCACTGGGGACGGAACGTACGAGCTGCGTACACAGAAGCTCCGGGTAAATGATTATTACGGAGATCTCGGTCTGGTAGACGGACATAAGAAGGTGGAATAAGTAAAGGAGGAGAAATTGTTATGAGGAACAAAGTGAAAAAAATAGGGGCGCTGTTCACGGCTCTCCTTGTGATCTGCCTGGCTGGTGCGGCATGTAATAAAACAGCGGAACCAGAAAAGCCTTCCGACAGCGGTAAGGAGAATCCTGGTGCAGAGCAGATTACAACAGACCAGACAGCATCAGACAAAGATACCTTAAGAAAATTATTGGCGGCGGATGGCAAGTTTGCGATTACAATTGCAGAAGATATCTATGTTGATGAGCCAATTCAGGTAAATGGAACGAAAACACTGATTGGAACAAAAAGCATTATTATGGAATTGAACGTGGAGCAATACCAGCATCTGTTGATTGTTCAGAAGGGGGCTTCCTTAGTTCTGGATGGTGCGACCATAGACGGAAATGGCGCTGCAAGCTGTGTAAAAGTAGAAAAGGAAGCCGAGCTGATCTGCAAGTCCGGTGAAATTGTGTGGGGGTGTCCCTACGGGATTGAGACATATGGTGATGTGACGATCACGGACGGCAGTATTCGCGAGACGATGAACACAGCGCTGTATGTGCGTGACGGCGGCAAAGCATACATGACGGGCGGAGCGATCGTGGACAGCAGTTACTGCGCAGCCAGAATTTCCAGCGCAGGGTATATGAGTATTAGTGACGATGCGGTTCTGGCAAATAGTTTGAACTGGCTTGTGTACAATATGGGAACATGTGATATCACAGGAGGTTCTCTGCATGATGCAAAAGAAATTATAGCATATAACTTCGGAGACATGAATATCACTTATTCCGGAACAGACCCGGAAGGCAGATTGGAATGGTATAATGCAGGCGGTCATGGAATCAGCCAGGGGAAAAAGGGTACCTTAAATGTAAAAGGGTTGTCTCTAAATAATATTGGATGGCATGGGATAAGCACGGCGGAGGGAGATTGTGAAGTCAATCTCGAAAATTGTGTGATCAAAAATGTGGTGCAGGCAGGTCTGTATCTTAGAGGAGCTTCCGTGGAGCTTAAAGATCTTGAAATGGTGAAATGCGGAACGGCAGGTGTTTACGTTGGAAGCGGAACAGAGGTGGGGATAAAGGACTTGTCAATTATTGAGCCGGGGGGACGCGGTATCTGGAACTTTGGCGGTACGGTAACAGCTTCCAATGTAGTGATCAAATCCGCGGGAGAATTCGGTGTAACAAGTACGGAATGGGAAGGCGTGAAGGGCTCTGTGACAATCGACAATCTGCTCGTAGACGGTACAGAGAAAGACAGCGCATTAAATGCCAATGGTTCTACGATTAATGTGACGGACAGTAAGATTCTGAATGCAGGTATCCATGGCGCGTTTGCGAAAAATAAGGGCAGCATCAATTTAAAGAATGTGGAGATTGTAAATGCAAAACAATACGCAGTGGTTGAGGACGGTGTAGGCTGCAATATCAGCCTTGATCATGTCAAAGTGACAGGCGGATTGCGGGGAGTCGTAAATTATCACGGAACAGTCACCGGAAAGAATGTAGTAGTGAATTCGGTAGAGCAATTTGCGGTAACCAGCAGCTACAAAGAAAGTGTGGTTACGCTTGACGGATTGGAAATCAATGATTGTAAGGGATATGCGGCAGTCAATGCAGGCTCTTCCACTACAACCATAAAAAATGCGGTGATCAACAGACCAACGGAAAGAGGTCTTGCGGCGGATGATGGAGCGACCCTGACCGTGGAGCATGTGACCATTCAGGAGCCTGGAAATGTGGGTATCTTAAATATCGGCGCAACGGTAAAGGGAAGCGATGTCACCATTAACAAGACGGGAATACATGGCATTTACAGTGAAGAAGCAAATGGTATGGAAGGGCTTGTAGACATTACAAACTTGAAAATGAATGGTACCGCAAAGAATGGGCTGCATTCCACAAAATCAGTGATTAAGGTGACAGGCGGAGAGATTCATGAAGCAGGGAATATAGCCGCATATGCGGTAGACGGCGGAAAGGTCTGGCTGAAGGATGTGGATATCGCAGATTCAAAGGGATTTAATATAACCGTAGACGGGCAGCAATCTACGGTGGGAAATTCATATATTAATCTGGAAAATGTAACGATCGAAGGTGGACAGCGGGGAATTGTAAGTTACAAGGGTACTGTGGAAGGAAAAGACGTAGTGATCAACTCCACTGAGCAGTTTGCTGTGACCAGCAGCTATAAAGAAAGTGTAATTGCATTGGATGGACTGGAGATTAATGATTGTAGGGGTTATGCAGCAGTCAATGCAGGCTCTTCCACTACAACCATAAAAAATGCGGTGATCAACAGACCGGAGGAAAGAGGACTTGCGGCGGATTCCGGAGCTACCTTGACGCTAGATCATGTGACCATTCAGGAGCCTGGAAATGTGGGAATCTTAAATATTGGCGCGACGGTAAAGGGAAGCAATGTCACGATTAATGAGACAGGCATACATGGTATTTACAGTGAAGAAGCAAATGGTATGGAAGGGCTTGTGGATATCACAGATTTAAAGATGAATGGAACCGAGAAGAATGGGCTGCATTCCACAAAATCGGTGATCAAGGTGACAGGCGGAGAGATTCATGAAGCAGGGAATATAGCTGCATATGCGGTAGATGGCGGAAAGGTCTGGCTGAAGGATGTGAATATTGCAGATACAAAAGGATTTAATGTAACTGCAGACGGTCAGCAATCTGTTATCGGAAATTCCTACATCAATCTGGAAAATGTAAATATTACAGGCGGACAGCGTGGAATCGTAGGCTACAAGGGTACTGTGGAAGGAAAAGGCGTAGTGATCAACTCCACCGAGCAGTTTGCAGTAACCAGCAGCTTTGCGGAAAGTGTGATTACCCTTGATGGATTGGAAATCAATGATTGTAAGGGCTATGCGGCAGTCAATGCAGGCGCCTCCACCACAACTATAAAAAATGCGGTGATCAGCAGACCGGTGGAAAGAGGCCTTGCGGCGGATGCCGGAGCGACTCTGACGGTGGAGCATGTGACCATTCAGGAGCCAGGAAATGTGGGTATCTTAAATCTTGGCGCGACGGTAAAAGGAACGGATGTCACCATCAACGCAACAGGGATACATGGTATTTATAGCGAAGAAGCAAATGGTACCGAGGGACTTGTGGACATTGCGGACTTAAAAATGAATGGCACGGCAGGGAATGGGCTGCATTCCACAAAGTCTGTAATCAAGGTGACAGGCGGAGAGATTCAGAATGCGGGAAACATAGCTGCATATGCAGTAGATGGCGGAAAAGTCTGGCTGAAGGATGTGAGTATTGCAGATACAAAAGGATTTAATGTAACTGCAGATGGACAGAAATCAACCGTTGGAAATTCTTACATAAATCTGGAAAATGTAAATATTGCAGGCGGACAGAGAGGCGTTGTAAGCTACAAGGGTACTGTGGAAGGAAAAGACGTAGTGATCAATGCAACGCAGCAGTTTGCCATAACCAGCAGCTTTGCGGAAAGTCTGATTGAAATCGTCGGATTAGAGATCAACGACTGTAAATCAACAGCGGTTAATGTTGGAGGCTCGACAACGATATTGACAGATGTAACGATTCATAAACCGGTTGTAAATGGTGTCTCTGTAAATGATGGCGGTCGGTTAACCCTGACAAATGCAAAGATTACAGAGCCTGGATTGTTCGGGGCAGAGATAAAAAGCAGTACATTGACAATGACAGGTGTGACAATTACAAGCCCGGTTGGCGCTGGCATACAAAATCAGGGAGGTACTGTGACCGGAACAAATACAACGATCAATTCAGCAGGTACATACGGCATTTGGAGCGAAAAAGCAGGAGCGAAAGAAGGCATTGTTGAAATTAGTGATCTCACAGTAAATGGAACTGGAAATCATGGTCTGTATTCAAAATCATCTGTAATCAGGGCAACAGGCGGAACAATTCAAAATGCAGGCGCAAATAGTACAGGAAAAGTTGCAGTGTTCGCGGAATACGGCGGAAAGGTTTATTTGTCAGGGACAGAGGAAGAGGCGCTGACGATTACGGGAACGAAATACTGGAGCGTACTTGCACAGCAGGGAGCGGATTCCTATGTGAATCTGAACAATGTAACTATTACAGGTGGCGAGCGGGGAATTGTTGCCTATAATCAGGCAAAAATAGAAGGCACCAATGTTGAGATTAACGATACCTCGAACTTTTCTGTGACAAGCAGTCATGCAGGTACGGAAGTCAAGATTATAGGATTGAAGATAAACAATTGCAAGTTTGGTGCTGCCGCAGTCAATGTAGGAACCTCCACAAATATTTTTGAAGATGTAGAGATAGTAAATCCTGCCGGAAATGGGTTTAATGTAAATGATAAAGGTATACTGACCTTGACAAACGCAGCCATTACAAATCCGGTAATAGGTATCAATAATATCGGTTCAACCGTAACCGGAACGGGCGTAACGATCACAGATTCGAAAAATTATGCTGTTTATAGTAAGAATGGGCAAGATAACGTTACGAATCTTGAGGTGAAGAACTCAAAGAAACACGGAGTCAATGTAGATGGTTCGATGACCATTCTGAAAGACGTGTTGATCGATACCACAGAATGGCAGGGAATTGGCATCTATGGTGGCGGAACATTGGATCTGACGAATGCCCGGATTATCAATACAAATTACGGAACAGTAAAAAAAGAGAATGGAACGTATATTCTGGATGGTGTAAAACAGTAAGCAAAGTGAAAATTGTTTCATAATGAAATCAGCCGGCCCCCTTATGGGGTCGGCAAAATATCAAGGAGACTAGAGGAATGAAAGAGAACGAGAAGAAATTTTCGTTTCAACATTATACGACAAAAGAGATTAAGCCTCATGGATGGCTGAAAAGGCAGCTTCAAATTCAGGCAGAAGGACTTGCAGGAAATCTGGACGTGATGTGGCCGGACGTGCGGGACAGTAGATGGATCGGAGGCGATAAGGAGGGATGGGAACGGGTACCTTATTGGTTGGACGGATTTATTCCTTTGGCTTATCTGTTAGACGATGAAGACATGAAGCAGCGCGCACAGAAGTATATTGAGGCTATTTTGGCGCAGCAAAAGGAAGATGGATGGATATGTCCCTGTTCCGATGAGGAAAGAGTTGGCTATGATGTGTGGGCGGCATTTTTGATATGCAAGGTTCTGATCGTGTACTATGAGTGTACGGGAGACGAACGAATCGAGGGGGTTGTCAGAGCGGCACTTTTCAATCTCCATAAATGGATTTTCCGTCACACGCTTTTCAATTGGAGTGCGGCAAGATGGTACGAGTGCATGATATCCATCAATTGGTTATATGATCGAACAAAAGAGGAATGGTTGATTGAGTTTGCACACACGCTGGGGGCGCAGGGAATGGATTATAAGATGATGATGGATCATTTTACCGATACTTCTTTTTGCCGGGAATGGAAGCAGACTACACATGTGGTAAATCTTGCCATGGCGTTAAAAGCATACGCAGTATCAGAGAAATTTATTCATGAGGATGGCGGTGCGTTTGCAGAGGAATTTTTGAAACTGCTCCAGAAATATCATGGAACAGCATTTGACTTGTTTACAGGTGATGAATGTCTGGCTGGTACCGCGCCTACGCAGGGAACAGAGCTCTGTGCGATTGTGGAAGCGATGTATTCTTTTGAAATCCTGTTTGAGACAACAGGAGACAGAAAGTGGCTTGACAGATTAGAAAAATTAGCCTTTAATGCATTCCCTGCAACGATAAGCGAGGATATGTGGACGCATCAATATGTACAGCAGGTGAATCAGGTGTCCTGTAAAATTTTAGATGGAAGTCGTGACCCGATATTTACTACGAATAATCATGAAGCTCATATTTGGGGATTAGAACCAAACTTTGGATGTTGTACAGCCAATATGGGGCAGGGGTTCCCAAAATTTGCGTTAAGTACTTATTACTATAATGATGTGGGAATTTATGCGGCAGCAATTGCACCTTCCGCCTTACATACTCAGATCAATGGGGCTCGCGTAGAAATTGTATGTGATACAAGATATCCTTTTGAAGATACGGTACGTTATGAAGTGCGGTGTGACAAGCCGGTGGAATTTTCATTTTTTCTGCGTATACCTGAGAAAGCAGAAAGAGCATATGTAAACGGGGCGGAAGTTCAGGCAGGAGATTTTTATGAAATTCATCAGGTGTGGAGTAAACAGGAGATTGTACTAACAATGGAAATGCAAGCAAAATTGGTAAAACGACCCAATGGCTTATATGTGGCAGAAAGGGGCAATGTCATGTTCGCCTTACCGATTTCTTACATCAGTAAAATGAAGGAATATGAGAAAGATGGTGTAGTTCGCAAGTTTCCATATTGCGATTATGAGTTTATCCCCACGTCAGCTTGGAATTATGGATTTGCTTCTGAGCAGCTTCTATGTGAACAAGACCAGGATTTTCAGAATGCTTTTTCTACAACAAAACCACCGATGGTACTGAAAGCAAAAATGGCAAAGATTGAGTGGGATAAGAATGAACAATATCCGGATATGTGTGCGGAATTTCCGGCCAAGGATGGTGAAGTTGGGGCAGTGGAAGAAAAAGAATTGTATCCATATGGTTGTACGAACTTGAGAATGACAGAGATGCCATTGCTATTAAGGGGGAATGTATGATGAGAACATGTAAAAAGATCATTTTAAGTATGGTCGCCTGTTTTGCAGTGTTCACTTTATTTTCATGCGGAAAAAACAGTGAAAACTTAAGTGAAAATGAATATGATTATAAGACATGCAATGAATATATCGAGAGCGGTACTTACCCGGAGGGCAGAGAAGAAACCATATTTGCAGGATGGTATGAGGATAATGCTTATACGCAGCCTGTAGCAGATAAGTTAAAAAGAGGGACTGCCTTTGCAAAGTTTGTGGATAGAAAAGTATTGACCGTAGAGCTGCAGCTTGAGGAGAATACAACGGAGGCAAGTACAGAGACCTCCATATTCTTAGTTACTTCAGCTGACAGTAAAAATTATAGTAGAGTGATTTTTACTGTAGAGGGAGAAGACGTACAGGAGTATGAAGCTACAAAGATTCAGGAGAAAGCGATTCATATGAATGGTGCAGCGTATAATGCCAAAGATTTGTTTTGCGCGGATGCAGAGTATATCGTGACAGCGGATACGAAAGGTTTCACCAGAAATGATGTAGCGGCGGATAATCGCAATTCATTTGGAAAAACGATTACAGTTACACCGAAGTGGGTGACGTTAGATGGAACCGTTGTGGAAGGAACAGCAAGAGCTTTTGAAATTAACGACTTGATCTATGAAGCCGAGATTGAGAATCTTCCAGATACAGAATATGGACACGTATGGGGAACCTTGGCGGAAATGGTGGATAGAGCGAATGCAAATGGCGGTACTGGAGGGGCGGAAGAAGTAATGATTACGCTTTTGAACGATGCTGCGCCGGACAGAACCCTGGAAATCAAAAAAAATATAACAATTCAGAATCTCACAGGGAAAAGTGTCATTGTATCGAGAGGAGACGCGCATACGGATTCTATGTTTCAATGTGCGGCGGAGGATATCACCTTTCAACTGAAAAGAGCGGAAGGGGATTCGGAAGGCGCTCTCACCATAGATGCAGCTACCAGTGAACAGATAGCAGCCTCAGCCATACAGAATGGTACCAGTTCGGTTACGAACACAAAATTCCTGGTAGGGAAGGGTGTGACGATTCGGAACGCAAATAACAGCGCAGAGGGAGGTGCAATATTAAATTATGGCACAGTAGAGATCGCCGGAACAATCATAGGTAATAATACGGCAAGCAGCGGCGGCGCGATATTTAATTATGGAACGATCCATCTCAATGGAGGAGAACTTGTCAATAATGTCGCATCTGTAAATGGCGGAGCAATATTCAGCTGCGGGGATATTATCATAAGCGATGGGAAGATCGCAAATAATAAGGCTGGAAATTTTGCGGGCGGTGTTTTTGCAGATAAAGGTTCAATGACTATGGATGGAGGTGCGATAGAAGGCAATGAAGCGACGAAAGGCGCAGGTATCGCTGCGAATGTGATTGTGACCATAAATGGCGGAAAAGTGGAAAAGAATAAAGCATTGGGATATGGGGCAGGAATCTATGTTGGCTTTACTGCGACGCTCAACATGAACGGTGGAAGCATTAAAGATAATGAAGGAACGGAATCACATTACGGAGCGGACGCGCATGTTTTGGGAACGCTGAACAAGAATGGCGGAACGATTGGAGCGGAATAGGAATTATATGGAGATGTTCAGGGCGATTATGTCCAGGCTGGAGAAAAATCAAAAAAGAGGTTGATTTTTTCCTCAGAATGACATATACTAAAATGCAGGTAAGCAATAAAAAATATCTTCGGAGCGTTCCTGCCATAGAGTGGAAGACTTGAAATGAGAGGAAGCTGTGCAGGCTTCCTTTATTTCTGCGATACAGAGGATAACAGCGCTCTATATAGGAACCGGCAGAACGTAAGATTTGAGACAATGGAGGAACAGACAATGGCAGATAATAAATCATGCAGCAGCGCATCCAGCTGCAGCAGAGAGAGCTGCGAAGGATGCCCAAGCCACAGCGGGGGCAGTGCGCCGGAGAGCTTTCTGGAAGAACTGAATCAATACTCTTCTGTGAAAAAGGTGATTGGCGTAGTCAGCGGCAAGGGCGGCGTTGGCAAATCTTTTGTGACCGCAGCGCTGGCAACAGCAATGAGTAATCGTGGATATAAGGTAGGAATTCTGGACGCCGATATCACAGGACCATCCATTCCGAAAATGTTCGGCATCCATGGACCGGCCACGGGCAGCGAGATGGGAATCCTTCCCATCAGCGCCGAGAATGGCATTAAGATCATGTCCCTGAATCTTCTGGTTGACGACGAGGAAGCGCCGGTGGTATGGCGTGGGCCTATCATTGCCGGAACCGTGAAGCAGTTCTGGAGCGATGTGTTCTGGGGTGAGCTGGACTATCTCTTCGTGGACATGCCGCCGGGAACCGGTGATGTTCCGCTGACGGTATTTCAGTCCCTTCCAGTGGATGGGATCGTGATCGTGACCTCTCCCCAGGAGCTGGTACAGATGATTGTGAAGAAGGCCATCAACATGGCTGGTATGATGAAGATTCCGGTGCTGGGGCTGGTGGAGAACTACAGCTTCTTAAAATGTCCCGACTGTGGGAGAGAGAT
>CABQGZ010000077.1 GCA_902463835.1 uncultured Lachnospiraceae bacterium | reverse complement strand
CTCACCTTCTTCCGCTTATTCACTGTCTTTTTCCTGCCTTGCAACGTAATCCGTATTATGTGGTAACAGAATAAGACCCAAAAGCCTTTCATTGGGACTCTGACATCCCCGTCCGTACTTTTGGGTACAAAAAACAGCCTTTGGCTCCCTCCTTTCTTGGCAGGAACCGGCAAAGGCTTTCTTGGCATGCCTGTAAAAATCAGTTTCCTTTCATTTTTCTCTGAAAGTGACAGATTTTTATCTCACATGTTGACTTTTATGTAGGGTTATGATAAAATATGTCTCAATTAGGTGCAATACCTTTCTTTTTCTTACTACATAATACGGATTACGTTGTTTTCACACAAGAGCGGTGGTTTCACCGGTCTTTTTTTATCCGTAAAATGCCGCTTCACGGGATCAGTCCCATGTCGTTGATCTTCTTTCTATGCTCCGTTCCCGTGCTGACCACATAGATCCGAGTGGTCTCGATGCTGCTGTGTCCAAGGATGTCCGCCAGTTTTGCCACGTCGTGCTCCCTGCAGTAGAAGCTTCTGGCGAAGAGATGGCGCAGGTTGTGGGGATATACCTTGCTGGGCGCAACGCCCGCCTGCTCGCACAGGCTCTTCATCTCACGCCAGATGTTGCTGCGGTTCATGGGTTTTCCGGATGATGTCAGGAAGATCGTCCCGGAGGAAATCTGCTTCTCTTTGCAGTAGTGCCGAAGCTTCTGCTGCAGCTTTTCCGGCAGGAACACGGTACGGGTCTTTCCCTTGCAGGTCACCAGCGCTTCTCCCCTTCTGGCTGCTTCCAGGGTAATGTATTCCAGTTCACTCACACGGATGCCGGTGCCGCAGATCGTCTGCAGCACCAGGCTTAAGCGTTTGTTCCCCGCCTTCTCCGCCGTGTGCACCAGCCTCAGGTATTCCGCTTCGGTCAGCTCCTTCTCCTTTGGACAGTAGATCTGCCGCTGTATCCGGTGCTGGCGCACGCAGCAGCCGGCATACCCGGCAAATTTTAGAAAGCTGTTGAGGGAAGCCAGCATGGAGTTGGCGCTTGTGATGGCGTAGGTTTTGGACAGCTGTTCCTTATATTCCAGAACCAGCTCTTTCTCCAGCTTCCGATCCCCTCCGGCAAAACACAGGAAATGCTTTACATCCCGCATATATTTTTCGATGGTGGCAGCGCTTTTTTCCTCTTCCCTCAGATATTTTCGAAACCGATGCAGATACTTTTCTTCCGCCTCTGCCAGTGTAATCCTTTTTTTCCTTGTTTCGCTCATGTTGGTTTCCTCCTGGTTCTTATCTGTAGTTTTCCTTTTCCATAAAAAAAGATGCAGCCACTTTTCTCAGTGATTGCATCTTTTTTCGGATGTCTTTCGTTCCTGTTTTCTTATGCCTAAGCAAGCACAACCCTGCACCGTCTCTTATAGTCTATCTGCATTCCATCAGCCGCTTCACCAGCTCCACGGCCCCCACCGCATCTTTGGAATAGCCGTCCGCGCCAATCTCACTGGCATATTCCTCCGTGACGGCTGCGCCGCCTACGATCACCCTGGCGCTTAGTCCCTCCTGCTGCACCGCGGCTATCACTTCCCTCATATAGCTCATAGTGGTGGTCATAAGAGCAGATAAACCAATCACATCCGCGCCATACTCCCTGGCCGCAGCTGTTATGGTGTCCTTATCTACATCCTTGCCCAGATCGATCACCTGGAAGCCATAATTTTTCATCATCATAGCCACCAGGTTCTTGCCGATATCATGGATATCGCCCTTCACCGTTGCCAGGACGACCACTGGCCCAGAAGTTCCTTTGTTCTTTTCCTGCAGAACAGGCTCCAGCACAGCCACCCCTGCCTCCATAGCTTTGGCACTGATAATCAGCTGGGGAAGAAAATACTTCTGCTGATTGAACAGATCCCCCACCTCGTTGATGGCCGGAATCAATACCTCATTCAACAGCACCGAAGCCTCTGCCGACTGGGCAAGGGCTTCCCGGATGTGAGCCTCCACCAGCTTCACCTTTCCCTTCAGGACGTCCTGGCGAATTGTCTCATATAGTGCCTCAAATCCTGTCTGTTCCTCGCCTGCTCCACCATCCGAAGCAACGCCCTCCTGCATATCCTCTGTCCGGCCGCTTTCCGCCTGCCCACATTCCTTCCGGCTGCTTTCCGCCCGTTCACATTCCTTCCGGCTGCTTCCTGCCAATGTCTGGCAATTCTCCACGTACCGAATCGCAGCGTTTTCCTTTCCCATGAGAAGATCCGCCGCAAACCGGCTCCTGTTGAACAGCTCCTGAGCAGGATTCGCGATGGCCATGGTAAGGCCGCGATTGATGGCCATGGATAGAAACACACTGTTCACATAGCTTCGATCGGGCAGTCCAAAGGATATATTGGAGAGGCCGCAGACTGTGGCCAATCCCTCTTTTCGGCAACGTTCTATGGTTGCCAGTGTATCCAGCGCAGCGCCTGGCTCGGCAGCCACAGCCGCCACCAGCCCGTCCACCACGATATCTTCCCTGGAGAATCCAAGGGCGAAAGCCTTCCCCAGCACATATTGGATATTCTCCCAGCGCTCCTGCTGATTCTTCGGGATTCCCTCATCCGTCAGGGGGAGCAGAATGAACATGGCTCCGTATTTCTTCACAATGGGCAGAAGCTCCTGGATCTTCACCCGCTCACAGGAGATGGAATTCACCAGGGCGCGCCCCGGATAACGCCGCAGGGCCGCTGCCGTGACACCTGGGTCGCTGGAGTCAATGCAAAGAGGGGTATCCACCAGTGTACCGACCTTCTCCATAACTGCAAGCATCCGCTCCTTCTCATCGATGCCGCTCATGCCAACGTTGATGTCCAGAACAGAGGCACCCTGGGCAGTCTGATCACACGCCATCTCGGAAACCAGCTCCAGACTTCCTTCCAGAAGCTCCGCCTGCAGCCTCTTCTTTCCGGTGGGATTGATCCGCTCGCCCACGATATGGAAGGGGCCGTCCAGGGTGAATTCCACTCTGCCACGCTCACTGGTGAGGATCCGTCTCTTACCGCCGCAAGCAATTCCATCATTTATCGAATCACTTTCCTCATTCATTCTGCTTCTATCTGCCATGGGATACATCCCTATGAGTTCCCTCATGGCCGCAATATACCCAGGATCTGTGCCGCAGCAGCCTCCGATCACAGTGGCTCCGGCTTCCACCAGCTTCCTCATATGCTCCGCAAATACCTCCGGCATCATATCAAAAACAGTATTTCCATCCACAAGCCTGGGTAACCCTGCATTTGGCTTCGCGATCAACGGAATCTTAGCGTATTCCTTCAGCTCTGCGATGATGGGAAGCAAGGTGTCCGGTCCGCAGGAGCAGTTGATTCCAAAGGCATCCACACCCAAAGCCTGCATGGTGATCAAGGCAGTCACCGGATCCGTCCCGTACAGCGTCCTGCCATTTTGCTCCAGCGTTATGGTGACAAACACCGGAAGCTCTGTGGTCTCCTTCACTGCAAGCACCGCGGCCCGGCACTCCTGGATACTCATCATGGTCTCTACCACAAAAAGGTCGGCGCCAGCCGACGCAATGGCCCGCACCTGCTCCTTATAACAATCCACAAGCGCCTCGAAGTCCATGTCCCCCACCGGTGTCAGTGAGCGGCCGGTCATGGTCAGATTCCCGGCCACCAGACAACGGTCTCCCGCAGCCTGTCTGCTTAAGGCTACCAGCTTCTGATTGATCTCCTCCAGGCGATTCTCCACACCGTACTCCGCGAGCTTTATGGCATTTCCGGAAAAAGTAGGGGCGTACAGAATCTGCGTTCCCGCCTCCACATAACGCTTCTGCAGCTCCAATAGAACCTCCGGGTGCTCCAGGATCCACAACTCCGGGCACACACCGGAAGGCATCCCCGCCCGCTGCAGGTTGGTGCCGGTGGCTCCGTCCAGAAACAGGAGTTCTTCTTTTAATCGTTGTCTTATATCTGGCATTTCTTCTATCCTCGCATTTCTTTCTTGCTTTCCTGTGTCTCTCTGCCCTACTATATCTGATACTGCGCTTCTATATCAGGTACCTGTCTTTCATTTTTCGGATAATCCCACAGATCATGGATGCCCGGTTAAAAGGAACCATGAAATAATATCCGTCCGCCACATCGGAAAGCTCCCCGGCAATGTCAAAGGCAATGTCAATGCCCACTGCCTCCCCTTCCTCCCGGCTCATGTCCTTCCGGTATCTGGCTACAATCTCCTCTGGCACATGGATACCGAATACCTCATTCTTCATAAAGCTGGCATTGCGGTAGCTGACCAGAGGCATGATGCCGCACAGAATCTTCGTGTCTACATGTTCCTTAATGTATGCGATCCGCTCTACATCCCTGCTGCTGTAAATGGGCTGTGTCAGAAAATAATCTGCCCCGGCCTCACACTTTCGCTTCATCCGCTCGATCTCTTTCTCAAGATTGGCCCGGCCGTAGTTGAGGGCGCCTCCATATACGATGGGTTCTTCCCTGAAGTATTCCTGATTCATCTGCTTTGCATACTCCATCAGCTTGATGGAATTAAAATCAAACACCGGCTTGATCCCGCTTCTGTCCCCTCCCGGTACCGGATCCCCGGTGATCAGCAGCATATTCCGAATTCCGTTCATATGGGCCCCGAAAAACGCGGATCCCATCCCCAGTCGGTTTCTGTCCCGGCATGTGACATGGGGCATGACAGGCAGTTCGATCTCCCGCTGTATCTTTGCACCTGTCATGAGGGAGTCTGCCCGCAGCTTCCCCATGGGACAATCGGAAAAAGTGATCATATCCACCCCCACATCCTTTAACAGCAGAGACGCCTGGATGATCTTTTCACAATTCCCGTCATGGGGCGGATCCAGCTCCACCACCACAGTCTTTCCCGGTTCCATAAGCCTTTTGTAGAATGCGTTGTTTTCCTTTTTTACGGAAGGTTCCCCGGGCTGGAGAGATACATGATTCTTCCTTGTAACGCTCTGCGGCCGAATTGTTTCACAAAGCCCCCGGATATAAGCCGGTGTGGTACCGCAGCAGCCTCCCAGCAGGTTGACGCCAAGAGACGCAATCTCTTTCATATTTTCACAGAAATACGATGTGTTCTCCTGATATCCCGTTCTGTCCTTGATAATGTCAGGATAACCGGAATTGGGCACCACAGAGATCGCCAGCTCCCCAAGGTCAAGATTTTTTAAGATCTGATACATGTGCGTGGAGCCGATACCGCAGTTGAAGCCGACGCCGTCCAGACAGCCGCTCTCCGCAGCCGTGGTCAGGATCCGTCCCGCGCTGATCCCGGAGCGGGTGTAGCCGAATTTGTTCAGACAGAAGCTGGCGTGGATGTACACATCCTTCTTCTTTTTGATATACTCCGCCACCGGAAGGATATACTGATAATCCGAAAAGGTCTCAAACCAGATGATCTGTGCACCTTCCCCAAGCAGCGCATCCGCGATCGTGATATACTCCTCCAGAAGCTCCTCCGGCTCCTGGTTTCCCGATTCGGGAATGGGACCGATGTCGCCGGCCAGAAATACCATCTGATCCATTGCTATCTGGCTGTCTGTCCCCGGTTTCTGCCCGAGTTTTGCACCGCCAAATACGGTTCTCCCCGCTTCCTCCGCAGCTCTGTATGCATTCCGGTAGGACGCCGCCACATTTTCTGACAGGTACTGCAGCTTTTCCTCCCTGGTAAGCTCCCCCTCCGTCTGTCCGCCGAACAGGGTGGCAAGATTGGAGGAAAAGCTGTTGGTGCGCAAAAGTCTGGCTCCGGCCTCCAGATATTCCTTATGAATCTCAACGATGCGCTCCGGGTGCCGCAAATTCACAAGCTCAGGACTTCTTCCTGCCTTCTGATATTTTTCGCCGTAATAGGTGCCCATGGCTCCGTCCGTCAAAAGCTGATGCGATTGAAAATATGATCTTATCTCCATGTCTGTCCTCTCTCCCGATAGTTCTTTTCATTACTGGCAGTCCTTCTGCATCTCCAGAATCGTTTTTCCAGTCACCGGATGGCGCTTGTAAGGACACAGCTGGGCCAGAGGCCTCAGCACGAAATCACGATTCTGCATATCGGGATGGGGAAGAAGCAGCACAGGATCCTCCGTCACGAGATTGTCATAGAATATCATATCCAGATCCAATGTGCGGGGGCCCCAGTGAATCTTGCGCTCTCTGCCAGCTTCCGCCTCAATGCGGTTCATCTCCCGAAGCAGCTCACTGGGAGAAAGTATGGTTTCCACCTCCATACAGCCATTTAAAAAGGAATCCTGCTCCACACCGCCGTAGGGCTCCGTCTCGATGAAGTCGGACACCTGCTTCACCTGGATTCCAGGCACCTGCCCCAATTTTTCCACCGCGCCAGTCAGGTATGCCTGCTTATCCCCCATATTGGACCCCAGAGCAAGGTAAGCCTGATGCCATTCACGGGTGATTTTTACGGAGACGGACTCCAGTGGCAGACCGATGGGCGCCCAGGGCTTTTGGATCTCAACCTCAAGCTTCGCAAGGCGCGGCGTATGAAGAAGCAGATGCTCCGCCAGACGCTCCGCCGCCGCTTCGATGAGCAGATAAGTATGCTCCTGCATGAACCGGGTGATCTCATGACAGATCTCTCCGTAATGGATAGACTTTGTCAGGTCGTCTGTCATTCCCGCCTCCCTCGTCTCTGTGTAGAGCACTGCGTTCACCAGGAATTTCTGCCCTAATTTTGTCTCCTCCGGAAATACGCCATGATTCCCGAATACTTCTAAATGCTTAATCTGTATGGTATCCATTCTCTCTTTACCTCTTATCGCCAGCCGTCCCGGATGGCCTCGGCCATCTTGATTGCTCTCACATTCTCTTTCACGTCGTGTACCCGCACAAAAGCGCAGCCCTTTGTCACACCGTACACCGTGGTGACAAGGGTTCCCTCCAGCCGTTCCTCCACCGGAAGCTCAAGCGCAAGCCCGATCATAGACTTTCTTGAGGTGCCAAGGAGTACGGGCAGCCCCAGCTCCTGAAGTTCCTCCAGCTTGTCCATAACCTCCAGATTATGGGGATACGTCTTGCCGAATCCAATGCCTGGATCCAGGATAATCCTGCTCTGTGGGATTCCCGCCTGTTCCGCCAGCCCAAGAGACTCCCTAAGATCCGTCTTCAATTCCGCCATCAGATTGTCATACACCGGTTCCCTGCGGTTGTGCATCAGACAACAGGCGGCGCCGCTCTCTGCGATCAAACCGGCCATTCCATCATCATACTTCAGGCCCCAGATGTCGTTGACCAGATCCGCTCCCGCCTTCAGCGCTTCCCGGGCCACCGAAGTCTTGTAGGTGTCAATGGATATGGGTACGTCAAACTCCGCCTTCAGCCGTTCCAGAACCGGCGCGGTGCGCTGAATTTCCTCCGCCTCTGTAATCTGTTCATGACCCGGTCTGGTGGACTCGCCGCCCACATCCAGGATATCCGCTCCCTCCTCCACCATCTTTTTCGCATGGTACAGCGCCTGATCCATGGTGTTGTATCTTCCGCCATCCGAGAAGGAGTCCGGCGTCACATTCAGGATGCCCATCACATACGTGTGGTGTGCTGTGTCAAATTCTCTGTTTCCGATTCTCATGCTTCTGTCTCCCTCTATCTTTGAATCGCAGCACCTTGGGCTTGTTCCATTCGCCCGTTCTGCTGACTATTTATAAATTGTTATTCTATAACGTGATACTTTCGTTTCTCTCTTCTTCCTTCCAATTGCAGTCCATCCGAGCTCTGCAGAAAAAGCAATTCCTGGATTTTTTGTCCGCCCAACGAAGAAGTGCCGCCAGTCTTGCCGATGTGCTGTTCTCCCAGTCCCCGGCTTCTGTGCCGCACTCCCAATTCCTGGCTTCTGTGCCGCGCTCCCAAGCCCCAGCTCCTTTGCTGTCACCGCCTTCTCCTCGGCGATGGCCTGCCACCGCCGCCAGGATCCATTCTGCTCTTTCCTCTGGGTAACGGATCCTGGCAAGCAGACGTTCCGCTTCCGCTGCGCCTGCAATATGATGCGGCGTTCCATCCTCATATTCCCGCATCCGCCCCAGGTCGTGGAGCAGCGCCGCAAGATATATGGCTTCCTTGACAATATCCTCTCCGTCACAGCTTCTTTCCTCCACTGCCAGCTCCCTCTCCGGCTGCGCAACCTTCTCTTTGTTCCCCGGATGCATACACGATCCTTTTTTTTCCAGCACAAGGATCCATGCAATCCTGGCCGTATCCAGAAGGTGCGTCAGGCCATGGCGGCAAAAGGGCCGATCCCGCTCCAACTCCTCCAGTTGTTCCAGCAGTGACAGATAATCTGTCTCTGTCAACAGCCGGTCTACATACTTCATGGTTTCTTCACCATAGCAAAAAAGGTCTGCATCAGCTGGGGATCCTCGTCAAAGGCTCCCCGGGCCGCATACGTCACCGTGCTGCTGCCAGGCTTTTTCACACCCCGCATTGTCATGCACATGTGCTCCGCTTCCACCATCACCATGGCGCCCTGGGGCTTTAAGCATTCCATCACCGCATCCGCGATCTGAGCCGTCAACTGTTCCTGAAGCTGGGGTCTCCTGGCAAATACCTCCACGGTTCTGGCCAGCTTGCTCAACCCCACCACCTTGCCATTCGGGATGTAAGCCACGTGAGCTTTTCCATAAAATGGCATCAGATGATGCTCACAGGTGGAGTAAAATACAATATCCTTCTCCAGCACCATATGGTTATCTCTGGCCGTAAAGGTCTTCTGCAAATACTCCATGGGGTCTTCGTCCATCCCTCCGTAGATCTCCTCGTACATCCGGGCAATCCGCTGGGGCGTCTCTCTTAAACCCTCCCGCTTCGTATCTTCACCGATTCCTTCCAGAAGAAGCTTCACCGCTTCCTCCACCTTCTTCTTATCAATCATCTTCTGCCATCTCTTTTCTACATTGCTGTATTTATCTTTTCATCTATCCTGCTGTTTTCGCCAGTATATGCTTCTCAGCGCTTCCTTTACTGCTCCCAGATAAGAAAGTGAGCCAAAGGCCAGTATCATATCTCCATCATCGCCCAGTGCCCGCTCCAGTGCCTCCCGGATGGTGGAACAATACGCTGCCTGCCCATGATACTTTTCCGCCTCCTTGCATAGTGTCTCTCCCGACAATGCCCTTGGATGATCCGGCGTGACCGTATACACCTTCCAGGCCAGCGGCAGCATACAGGCAAGCATCTTTTCGTGCTCCTTATCTGCCAGCACTCCTATTATATATATTATTTTCCGATTTGTAAAACCCATTTCCAGAGTTTTTCTTAATTTTTTCGCCGCATCCCGGTTGTGCGCTCCGTCGATGACCACCAAAGGCTCTCTCTTTATAATCTCAAAACGGCCGGGCCAGAGGGTATTGGCAAGCCCGCGGCGCAGCATTTCCTCACTGATAACAAAGCCGCAGCGTTTTAGACATTGGACGGTCTCGATGACACAGACAGCATTGTCCGGCTGATAGACGCCCAGCAGTGAGAGCGCCACCTCCCGGAATTCCCGCCAGGAAAAGACAAGCCGTTCTGGCTGCCCAGAGCCGCACTCCTCATGCCGAGCGTAAACACCTTCCCCGTCGGCGCACGTTTCATACCGGACGTTGGAAATTTCCCCATCAGAGACATACAGGGCCGTATGCTTCCGAGCACACTCTCTTCGCAGCACCTCACAAACCTCCGGCTCCTGCCTTGCGCTGACCACAGGACAGCCCTCCTTGATGATCCCCGCCTTGGCCTTTGCGATCTCTGTCAGCGTATCTCCCAGAAATGCCATGTGATCCATGCTGATGGAGGTAATGACGCTGCACAAAGGTTTCCTTATTATATTTGTAGCATCCAGAATGCCTCCAAGGCCGGTCTCCATTATGACAACCTGACAGTTCTTTCGGTAAAACCACAGAAACGCAGCTGCTGTCTCAATCTCAAAAAGTGTGGGATGTGCCAGCCCCTTCGCTGCCATCCGCCCGCAGGCATCGGCAATCTCTGCGATCACGCAGTCAAATTCCATCGTTTCGATAGAAATCCCATTCACCTGATACTTCTCCCCGGAACAAAAGACTGCCGGTGAGCTGTATCTTCCCGTGCAATATCCCGCTGTCCGCAGCACCATTTCCAGCATGGCGCCCACAGACCCCTTACCATTGGTGCCAGCCACATGAATGATGGAAAGCTTCTCCTGCACATCTTCAAGCTCCGCCATCAGATTTCTTATATTGTCAAGGCCAAGCACACTGCCCAGGGTTCCAGCTTTTTCCAGAAATTCTGCTG
>CABQGZ010000076.1 GCA_902463835.1 uncultured Lachnospiraceae bacterium | reverse complement strand
TGCCTGCCCTGCAACGGTTTTTTTCTTTCCCCGTCTTGCGGGGCAGGATCGCTTGGCTTATTCGGTTTTAGTTTTGCTCTTGTTCGGCTGCCTCTTTCAGCCGGTCAAAACTCTCATCGCTGATGATGTGTTCAATACGACAGGCATCGGCCTCCGCAGTTTGGGGGTCAACGCCTGCGGTGATAAGCTGCTCGGTAAAGAAGCAGTGACGCTCGTAGATTTTTTCGGCAACTTCCCGACCAACATCGGTCAGATGGAGAAAGTGATCTTCGTCCATCATAAGAAAGCCGCCGTCCCGCAAGGTAGCCACTGCATGGCACACGCTGGGCTTTGACACCTCCATGTGCCGGGCGACATCCACGGAGCGCACCATGCCTAATTTCTTTTGCAACACCAAGATGGCTTCTAAATAATCTTCACCAGAGGCATACAATTTCATCATGAGCCACCCCGATTACCTCCAACTTGCCAGTTAGAGGATTCTCTTTGTAGCTCCACCATGTGGCGGAACATCCCGCCCCGCTCCATCAGCTGTTCCGGCGTGCCTTCTTCCGCCACATGACCATCTGCCAGCACCACCACATGATCGGCCCCCATCACCGTCCGCATCCGGTGTGCGATAACCAGGACCGTCTTATCCTTGAGCAGCGCGGAGAGCGCAGTCTGGAGGCTGGTTTCGTTCTCTACATCCAGAGAGGCAGTCGCCTCGTCCAGCAGAACAATGGGGGCGTTTTTCAACAGGGCGCGGGCGATGGAAATACGCTGGCGTTCACCCCCGGACAGGGTAGAGCCATTTTCGCCCACTACCGTCTGGTATCCCTCCGGCAGACGCTGAACAAACTCATCGCACTGGGCGGCCCTGGCCGCGGCCATGACCTCCTCATCCGTGGCGTCCTTGCGGCCCAGACGGATATTTCCCATGATGGTATCGTTGAACAGCACCACATCCTGGAACACAATGGCATAGTCCTTCAACAGTGTTTCCGGGTCCACCGTGGAGATGTCCACACCGCCCATGGTGATCGTGCCCTTCTGAATATCCCAAAAACGTGCTGCCAGTTTTGCCGTGGTGCTCTTACCGCCCCCAGAGGGACCGACCAGTGCGGTCACTTCCCCCTGTTTGGCCGTGAAGGTTACATCGGATAAAACATCCTCACCTTCCTGGTACCAAAATCCTACATGATTAAAGCAAATGTCGTGGCCGTTAGACTGAAACGCCGTTGCGCCCTCCTGCGCAGGCTCCTGTTCAATAGCTTTCATGCGGCGTAATTGGAGCATTGCGTTGAAAATCTCACTAAGCTGCATCATCACGCCGCTAAGTGGATCATAAATACGGGAAGCCGTCACCAAAAACATGAGAAAATAAAACAAGTCCAATTCTCCCTGTGTCAACAACAACGTACCCACCAATACCGTTGCCGGGAACCCCAGCCGAAGGAGCATCTGCGAGGAGGTAATCATCAAGCCGCTGGTCATTTCATAGCAAACGGAAGTATGTATGATTTTCTCCAGCTTTCTATCCAACCCTGCTAAATAAGTATCTTCTTGGTTGTTGGCTTTCAAATCCCGGATACTCTCCAAAAATTCCTGGATTCCATCGGCGGCATCGAGTTTGGATTGGAACTTCTTCAAATCCGTATTATCTTGCAGCCGTTTGCTGCCTACAAGAACAAGAAGTGCCAGAACAAAGGGCGACAAGATTGCAAGTGCCATCCTCCAGTCCATAAAAAACAGGCACAGGCAGACGATTACGCAACAGATGGCTGTTCCGAAAATTTGAGGGATCGTATAGGCAAAGACGCGTTCCAGATCATTACAGTCGCTCATCATGGTCGTGGTCAGGTCGGAAAGGTCCCGCTTGCCAAAGAAAGACAGCGGCAGGGTGCGTAATTTTTCTGCCAAGCCGATCCTTCGTTGGGCACTTTCGGCATAGGCTGCAATATAAGTGCAACGGTACTGGATATAGTGTGTCAAGAAAATTATTGCCAGTAGGATCAGGCACATTCCAGTATAGGTTCCCAGCGAGGGAGCCGCGGCGTCAATGCCCAAAAGCGGCTGGAGCAACTGCATAACCAGCATCAGGAGCAACCCCATGGGCAACATCAGACTGAGTGATGCAAAGACCGAGGCAATGATTCCTTTCTTCAGGTCTTTTACGCCTTGCTCGGTCAGGGCAAAGAGTTTACGAAGCATGATGGGTCTCCTTTCCAATATTCCAAGCAACCGAGGTTTGATAATCTCTCCACATGGAGGCGTAAATCTCATTTCGTTCCATCAGTGCATCATGGGTGCCCCGCTCCGCTATGCTCCCTTGTTCCATCACCAGTATCTCGTCGGCATTTTGAATGGTAGGAAGCCGGTGGGCGATCATAAGGACCGTTTTCCCTTTGGTCAGGCGCTCAAATGCTATCTGGATTTTGTGTTCGTTTTCAGGATCAGCGAAGGCGGTTGCTTCATCCATCAGAACGATAGGGGCATCTTTGAGAATAGCCCGCGCAAGCGCTATACGCTGCTGCTCTCCGCCGGAGAGGTAGACACCCTTAGAGCCTAAAACGGTATCCATGCCCTTTGGTAATTTCTCTAAAATATCATCGCACTGGGCAGCCCGGAGCGCCTCCATCACCTGTTCTCTTGTCGCATCTGTCCGGGATGCTCGGACATTTTCGAGTATGCTGGCCTTTAGCAGCCGACTGTCCTGAAATACAAAGGCAATACGATTCATCAGTTCATATTTAGGGATTTGAGGAACCGGGACACCGCCAATACAGACAGTACCTTCCTGTGCATCCCAAAACCGGGGTATCAAAGCGGCAGCGGTAGTCTTTCCGCTGCCAGACGCACCTACCAGGGCCACGGTTTTTTCCTCTGGAATCTGGAATGACAGGTGCGTGAGCGCAGGCGTTTTGCCTCCCGGATAGGTAAAGGTCACATCCTGAAATTCCACATCATTTCGATCTGGTATCCGGGCAAGTGTGCTTTCCACCACAGAAGGCTCTGCCAGCAGAGAGTCAATCCGGCGTACTGCTTCTTGCGCCATCATCCGATGTGTGCCGGAAAACAGGATTTTATTGAGGATACCTGCGGTGCCGGAAGTAAACAATATGTAGAAAATTAAATCCAGCAGAAATTCATCGTAATGCTCCGGGCCGATCAAAAGAATACCGGCCGGGATCAGCACGGCAAAGGAGGCGTTGATAATTACATTGAAGGCCACCATCGGTCCCTGACAAGAAAGTGCGTATTCTGTCACGTTGTCCTTGTAGTGCATAATAGCGGCATAGAAACTCTTAAATGAGTATATCGTTTGCTGGAATACCTTTACCACGGGGATGCCGCGGACGTACTCTACCGCCTCATTATTCATCTGCTCAGAGGCATCCTGATATTTTCGCATATAGGACATGGATTTCTCGTTGGTCATAAGCATCTGCACTATAAACCCCGCAACCAACAGGAGTATGGACAGGCTTCCTAATCTCCAATCGAAAAACAGCAGCATGACCAGCATTGTCACAGCAGTCACGGCTGATCCGGCCATATCTGGAAGCTGGTGTGCCAAGAAGTTTTCCGTCTGCGCCGTGTTCTCATTGATGATCTTCCGCAGTTTACCGCTGCTGTTTTGGGAGAAAAAGCCCAACGGAAGCGATGCCAGATGGTGCAAAACTTGAGACTGCATATTTTTTGCTGTATGAAACGCACCCAAATGGGAAAACAAAAGAGCCAGTGCGTAGAGAAGAAAACCTCCAACAGCTAAACCCAAAGCGGCCCATCCATAGAGGGTCATTGCAGCTACATCTACCTTGCTCAAGTCCGGTAAAGCCGCCAACACATCCCGCAGGACAAGCCAAATACACAAGAAGGGACACATCATGAGCACGGAACTGAGCCCGGATAAAACGCAAGCTAACACTGTCATCCAGCGGTAACGTCCTCCGAACTCTAAAAGTCTGGAGATTCCAGTTTTTTTCTTTTGGTCCATCGTACCATCTCCTTATTGCCGAAAAAATTTGCATCAACTGACTAAAGAATACTGTCCGTCTATAAAAAGCGCAATCATTTCGCTTAAAGTCTGGAATATTCCGAAATAGATTTGGCCGATTGCAAAAAAATCACGCCACGGCTGCCGTGGCGTGATTTCAGATCAGATAATATTTTTTTATTAGTTGCCCAGTTGGCGTCGGAACTCATTGGGAGTGATGCCTGTTCTCTGGTGAAATGCGGCAGAAAAGCTACTTTGTCTCTCATATCCAACCAGCGTTGCAATCTCGCTGATCTTTTTTTCTTGGTCGGCAAGCAGTTCTTTTGCCCGGTCGATCCGGCAAGCCAAAACGAACTCATAAATCGTGGTGCCGTAGAGCATACGGAACAGATAGGTTAGTTTCGATTTGCTCATATAGCACATCTGAGCCAAACGGGGAAGATCCACTTGGGCAGAGTAATTTTGACGGAGGAAGTGTTTGAGACTTTGCAAAGCCTCTTGGTCCTTTGCAGAAATACAGGCGACGGCTGGAGTAGATAAAGTCAGATCGTTCCACTCCAGAAGGGCAGATAGCAGATCGAATATCTTTGCCTCATAGCGAAGCCCCGCCGTTCCCGACTGCGGCATATAGGCTCCCATTTGGCGGAGCAGACTCTCAACTTCCGGGAGTGAAACGGAACCGTCCAGCGAACAGGCAGCCTTTCGCACTTGCGTAGCCCCCTGTCCCATCAGCGCGGGAAGCTGCTGTTCGTAGAACTCCGGCATTAGGCTGATCCCAATACTCCGCACCGGAGTGTTTTTAGGAATCGTATGACCAAAGGTTCCTTCTTCCAAAAAGTAACCTACCAAATTTTCCGGATTGGTGCAGGGCTTTGTTACCGCAGGCTCGGCGCTGCCCGGAGAACTGACTGCAACCATCAGCGCAGCAGGGTGGTGATAACAAAAGGACATATCCCGATGGAACACCACGTCATAAACAGTCAATGAGCATGTGGTGTTGATAGGATAAGTCCACAGATAGCCGTCACCAACTTCCGGCTCCGGGACAAAAGTAAAACCCACTCCGTTTTTTTCTTCCTGCCCCTTCTGGGCTGGCTTGAGTCCTAATTGCGGCAAGTGAGAAAGGCATAGTTGCTCAAATCCTGTACGCACCGGACATCACCTCCTTTTTTGCTATCGGCCAAATGTTTTTCGCAATCGACCAAATGAGTAGGGAATCTCTTGTTTTCACGGGTAGAGTGACTATAATTTAGGGTGCGGTTAGCTGACTCTAACCGATAATAGCACAAAAACAAAGAAAAAGCAAGGGAGGGCAACATGCGTTGAAAAGACTGATTCATTCCTTCACAGTAAGAAAAGTCATGGAACTTCTGCTGACCTTGCTGATTGTGACCTTTCTCTCATTTCTGTTGGTAAAGCTCTCTCCGGTGGATGCGGCGGAAGCCTATGCCCGGAGAACTTTTATGTTATACACGCCAGAGCAGCTTGACGCATTACGGGAGAAAATGGGGCTCAACCAGCCATTGTTGGTTCAGTACGGAACGTGGATCAGAAATGCGCTCCATCTTGATTTCGGGACTTCTCTGGTTAACGGACGGTCTGTTTTTGGAGAAGTGTCCCGCGCAATGGGTGTCACGCTGAGCATTGTACTGATAGCCGCAGCTATTGAAGTGGTTGGCATCCTCTTAGTTGGAAGTCTGTGCTATTGGTGCAGGCGTAAATGGATACACCTGCTGTTGGTATTCGTGTGTATCGTGGGAGTATCCATCCCGCCGTTTTTCCTTGCCAGCTCTTTTCTTGATGTGTTTGCGGTTCGCTTTGGGTGGATTTCCGTGGCCTCCAGTACGGGCTTGATGCGGTACCTGCCTGCGGCTATCTGTTTGGCCTTGGGAGGAATCGCCCTCTATTCTCAGCTTCTCTCCCAAAATATCGAACGAGAGATGAATGAGGATTATGCAATGTACGCCCGCTGCCGAGGATTATCCGATATGAGGATTCTGTGGACTCATGCGCTGCCCCATGCGCTGGCTGGTCTGGCTCCCAGCTTCTTGCAGATGGTTGGTATTTCTCTGGCAGGTTCCGCTATCGTGGAGAAAATATTTTCTCTGCCCGGACTCGGATATTCCATCGTGGATAGTGTGCTATACCGGGACACGCCCATGATCCATGCTACGATTTTGTTTTTAGCTTTCTTCCTGGTAATCTGCAACACAGTCTCCGATATTCTTCAGCGGATATTCCAGCGCGGTCACGCTGAGGGGGCAGCCCAATGAAAAAGTTACATATTCTCTTTTTAAGCATTTTACCAGCTTTGGTGATTCTGTTCTGCTTTTTGGGCTTTCTGGTTGCCCCGAATGACCCGGAGAAAGTCGTTATCACGCAGTCCTTTTTGGCTCCCTGCGCAGAATATCCGCTGGGAACAGATCAATACGGGCGGTGTGTGTTCTCACGCATCCTGTATGGCGGCTATACCACGCTTGGCATCGTTTTGATGGGTTCCGCCATCGTTATGACAGTTGGTATCCTGCTCGGCCTTCTGCTGGGTCAGGGAAAAGCAGGACGCAATGTGCTGTTTGAAAGTATTCTAAATGCAGTTACTGCCATTCCGCCCATTGCTTATCTTATTATCTTTATCAGCACCTGGGGCAATAGTGTATCCACCATGGTTGTGGCTCTCACAGTTTCCCTTATCCTGCGGATGATTAAGCTGGTAAAGACGAAAACGGAGCTGGAATATAGCAAAGCGTATGTCCTTTGCGCTGTGGCCTCTGGCGCTTCTCGTTTTCGCATCCTGCTGGTTCATATTTTGCCGAATCTTGTTCGGGATGCTTTTCGCTTCTCCTGCCTTTCCGCTGGAGAAATGATCCTTTCCATTTCAGGCTTCTCCTTTATTGGTCTGAGCTTGGGCGAAGGGGTCATCGACTGGGGCAGCATGGTTTCTGAGGGACGGACTTCGTTTGGGTTGGCACCGGGCCTGGTCCTTTATCCTATGTTGGTTATCTTTCTGTGCGTCCTGTCATTTAACCTTCTGGGTCGCCAGTTGGAGTCAGGAGGGCAGATCGATGCTTGAAGTAAAGCATTTAACGATTCGATCCAAAGAGAATCAACCGCTTGTGCAAGATATTTCCTTCTCCCTGATTCCAGGGCAGCCGCTGGGTTTGACCGGAGCCAGCGGGTCGGGCAAGACCACGATTATCAAAGCTGTCATGGGGATTCTGCCCTATGGCTGCGTCATTGAAGAAGGAGAAATCCTGCTGGATGGAAAGTCTCTGGAACGGCTGCCTGCCCAAAAGCGCCGGGAATACTGTGGGACGGTACTGGGATTCATCCCACAAAGCCCAATGACCGCATTTGATCCCCACATGAAAATAGGAGCACAGATGGTGCAAACTTTCTGCCTTCGCCTGAATTTGCCGAGAAACAAGGCACAGGCGTTGGCGCGTGAACAGTTGCAGGCCGTCAATCTGGAGGATACCGAACGGATTTTAAGCGCTTTTCCCAACCAACTCTCCGGCGGGATGCTTCAACGGGTATCCATGGCCTGTTTGGGAGGACTTGCCCCTCGCTATATCCTTGCAGACGAGCCTACTTCGGCCTTGGATGAAGAAAACCGCAATCTTCTGCTCACGCTATTGCAGGAAAAATACCACTCTGCCGGTATCCTGTTTGTATCGCATGATGTGTCCGCCTTGAAAATGCTCTGCCGGGAGACAATGATTTTGGAACAGGGCACTATGATTGAACGACAGAATACCGAGATGTTGTTTGCCCATCCACAGCAAGCATGGACACAGGCATTTGTTCATGCCGCAGAGACCCGGAAAGGAGGCGAGTGGACATGGAAGGCTTTGTAGTGGATCGTGTATCCAAAACTTATATAGACGAAACGCAGAGGCCATTCCAGGTGCTCCATGAAGTGTCCTTCTCCTGGTCAGCAGGAGAGAACATCGCCATTCTCGGAGAAAGCGGCAGCGGAAAAAGCACCTTGGCACGGCTCCTGATTGGCATTGAAAAGCCGACCAGCGGTATTATCACATGGAATGGAGAAGATATTAGCCGTTGGAAAGCATCTGCGTGGCGAGAAAAACGCAAGCACATTCAGGCTGTTTTTCAAGATGCCTCCGGGACACTCAATCCCGCCCGTTCTGTTTACAGTAATGTTGAAGAAGCTCTCCGCAACCTGACAAAACTGGACAAGCAGCAGCGCCGAGGCCGGATTGGTGAATTGATGGAGCTGACGCACATGGACTCCCATCTTCTCCGTGTCCCTGTCCGCCAGCTTTCTGGCGGCGAACAGCGCCGACTATCTCTGCTCCGAGCACTTTCCATTCATCCGCAATTTTTGGTGCTGGATGAAGTTACCAGCGGTCTGGACCTTCTTTCCGCAGATGCGGTGTTGCAAGTTCTGGAGCGATACCACGAGGAATTTGGCTGTGCCTATTTGCTGATTACCCATGATCGGCAGATGGCGTATCGCATATCCAGCCGGATTCTCGAATTAAACCACGGGGTATTCGTGCGAGAAGCTATTCGTACTGAATCCATATAATATCCAAAGAAAGGAATATCAACCATGAAAAAGAAACTGATTTCTCTGCTTTCAGCGGTGCTCTGCCTCTGCATGGTGTTGAGTGCCTGCGGCGGGCCTACCAATAGCGATCCGTCAAACTCTGCATCTGGAAGCCAAGATGGAGCAAAAACCCTTACTATTGCGACTATGACCGAGACAACCACTCTGTCTCCGCTTTATATGGGTGTTTATAATTACTCCATGGGCACCATGCTTTACGAAACCCTTCTGAAATATGAGGATGGAGAGGTCAAGGGAAATCTGGCCGAATCCTACTCCTTCGATGAAGAAGGGACAGTAATGACCCTGAAACTTCGCCAGGGTGTCACGTTCCATGACGGAGTTCCCTTTAACTCTGAGGCCGTAAAAAAGAATCTGGACTTCATGCACAGCAATCCCCAGTTTATGGCTTGCCCCGGTATTTACGATATTGAGAGCGTAGAGGCCACCGACGAATATACCGTCACCATTACTTATCCGCATCCTTACTATGCTTATGCCTATGACTTCTGCTGGCCAGATGTGGGCGGTATGCAGTCGCCTAATCAAATCGTGGAAGGTGACTTCCAGACGGTCCAAGGCTATGCTGGCACCGGCCCCTATATCTACGACGAGTATGTACCGGGTGAATACACCCGTTTTATCCGCAATGAGAATTACTGGGGTGATGCACCGTACTTTGATGAGATCATCGCACGGTATATTCCTGATTCCACTTCCCGGTTGCAAGCGCTCCAGACTGGCGAGATCGACCTGGTTTATGGCAGCTCTATGATTACCTACCAGGACTACCAGCAGGCTACTGCGCTGAATGGCATTGCGGGGATGATTGCAGAAAAGGATACCCGCGCCCGTGATATTACGCTCAATGCGTCCAGCGGTCCTCTGGTGGATGCTAAAGTTCGTCAGGCTGTGTCTTATGCTATCAACAAGCAAGAGTTTTCTGATGGCTTGACCTACGGCTATGAACGGATTGCTGAGATGCCTTTCCCGGAGGGAACACCCTATACGGATATTGAGCTGGCAGAAACCTTCTCCTACGATCCCGAAAAAGCCGCTGCCCTTCTGGACGAAGCTGGTTGGGTGATGAATGAAACGACTGGTATCCGAGAGAAGAATGGTGAAGCACTTAACTTGACCTATATCTATGATACAGCACAGGACTCTCTGGCTTCCTCTTACGCCACATTGCTCAAGAGCCAGTTGGAGAAAGTCGGTATCGGCCTCGAACTCAAGGGCAGCGAAAAGATGGAGTGGTATGCCGGAATTATGGCCGGAAGTTTCGATATCACCTATTGGATCGGTGAATATGAGTTCTCCTCCCCGCATTGCTTCTTTGGTGCCATGGCCTCTATGACTCCGCATACCTTCTCTCTGAGCCAGGTGAACGGCTCCCAGGAGTTTTTTGATGCTATTTCCACCGTCAAGCAGACGGCTGATCCTACTGAGGTACAGGAACTTTACAACTATCTCGTCAATTATGACCTGGGTAATGTGATCGATATCCCTCTGACCTACTACAAAGACATGATTCTCTATAATACCAACAAGATTGCTGGCTACGAATTTAGCGGCGTGCCTGCCTTCTTTGATGTAAAAGGATTGCAGCCGGTTGCTTAAAACAAATTAGCTTTTTGATAAAAGCAAGGCCCAATGCAGATTGAGAGTCTACATTGGGCCTTTGCTATTTAGCAGGATTTGTTGCTGAAAATGGCAAGCAATGCAAAGCGGTACCCACTTTGCGAAAACAGGCGGATTCCGTTCAC
>CABQGZ010000075.1 GCA_902463835.1 uncultured Lachnospiraceae bacterium | reverse complement strand
CCCTTTCCCCGGGGCGGCCCTTCAGTGATATCCTGAATGGCTCAGCAAAACATTTCGAAAAAAACTATTGACGAAAGCCCCCCATCTATGCTATAGTAGACTAGCGATGGAAGTAGGTCTTTTTTTTATGCCTAAAAACAAGAATCTAAGTGGAGGTGGAAGTTGTGCGCACAAGAATTACATTAGCATGCACGGAATGCAAGCAGCGTAATTACAACATGACCAAGGATAAGAAAGCTCATCCGGACAGAATGGAAACGAAGAAGTATTGCAGATTCTGCAAGACACACACGTTACACAAAGAAACGAAGTAAAAGGACAGAGCAAAGGAAGTGAGGAATTATGGGAGACAATAATACAGAAAAAGCTCCGAAGACCAGTTGGTTTGCCGGCCTGAAGGCCGAGTTTAGCAAGATAATCTGGCCGGACAAAAAATCACTTACCAGACAGACAGTCGCTGTTGTGGCTGCTTCGGTTATCTTAGGTCTAATTATTGCCGTATTGGATGTGATCATCAAGTATGGCGTTGATTTCCTGGTAAATTTATAATGGAGGCAGTGATTGTATGGCAGAGGCAAACTGGTATGTAGTTCATACCTATTCGGGTTATGAGAATAAGGTTAAGGCTAACATTGAGAAGACAATTGAAAACCGTCATCTGGAGGAACAGATTTTAGAGGTCCGGGTTCCGATGGAGGAAGTGGTTGAAGTGAAGAATGGCGCCAAGAAACAGGTCCAGAAAAAAATGTTTCCAGGTTATGTTCTTATCAATATGATTATGAATGATGACACATGGTATGTAGTCAGAAATACCAGAGGAGTAACCGGATTTGTCGGTCCGGGATCCAAGCCTGTACCACTTACGGAAGCCGAAATGAGACCGTTGGGAATCAAGGAAGCAAGCTTGGTTGTGGACTTTGCAGAAGGAGATTCCGTTGTCGTGACCGGCGGTGTCTGGAAGGATACCGTTGGAGTGATCCAGGCAATGAATCATGGCAAGCAGTCTGTGACCATCAATGTGGATTTATTTGGTCGTGAAACGCCAGTAGAAATAAGTTTCACAGATGTTAAAAAGATGTAAGACATGAAAATAGGATTCGTAAGAGATTCCTATTGGATAAAAAAGGAGGCTAACTCAAATGGCAAAGAAAGTAACAGGATATATCAAATTGCAGATTCCTGCTGGAAAGGCTACACCTGCACCGCCAGTTGGACCTGCGCTGGGTCAGCACGGCGTTAACATCGTCGAGTTTACCAAGCAGTTTAATGCGAGAACCGCTGACCAGGGCGACCTGATCATTCCGGTTGTAATTACCGTTTATTCGGACAGAAGCTTCAGCTTCATCACAAAGACACCGCCTGCTCCGGTGCTGATCAAGAAGGCATGCAATATCAAATCCGGTTCTGCAACACCAAACAAGACAAAGGTAGCAACTATTTCCAAAGCAAAGGTTCAGGAAATTGCAGAGCTGAAGATGCCGGACTTAAATGCAGGCTCCTTAGAGGCAGCCATGAGCATGATCGCCGGAACCGCAAGAAGTATGGGTGTCACTGTAGAAGAGTAGAAGCTTAAAAATGTGGGAGGGCCCTCTCCCGATAATACCACTAGGAGGTAATTAGAATGAAAAGAGGAAAGAAATACGTTGAGACTGCAAAGTTAATCGACAGAACAGTTCAATACGATACAGCAGATGCAATCGGCCTTGTGAAGAAAGCGGCCGTTGCAAAATTTGACGAGACCATCGAAGCTCACATCCGTACCGGTTGTGACGGACGTCATGCAGAACAGCAGATCCGTGGCGCAGTAGTACTGCCTCATGGAACAGGTAAGACAGTTAAGGTTTTAGTATTTGCGAAGGGCGATAAGGTAGACGAAGCACTGGCAGCAGGCGCTGACCACGTTGGTGGAGAGGAATTGATTCCGAAGATCCAGAACGATGGCTGGCTGGATTTCGATGTTGTAGTTGCCACCCCTGATATGATGGGTGTTGTTGGTCGTCTGGGCCGTGTACTTGGACCCAAGGGCTTAATGCCGAACCCCAAAGCAGGAACTGTAACCATGGACGTTACCAAGGCTGTCAATGACATCAAAGCCGGTAAGATTGAGTACAGATTGGACAAGACAAACATTATCCATGTGCCAATTGGGAAAGCATCTTTTACCGAAGAACAGTTAGCGGACAACTTCCAGACCTTAATGGATGCAATCATCAAAGCAAGACCAAGCGTTTTGAAGGGCCAATATTTAAAGAGCGTTGTATTAGCACCGACCATGGGACCTGGCGTGAAGCTCAACGTTGCAAAACTTGGCTAAAAGTGGTTGACATCTGAAATAGACAATGATATAATCATTGAGCGTGTTATGGCGTTACCATAACAAGATTGCCGAAGACAGCAGGTGCCGCAAGGCGTAACAGCAATGGCCTGCCGAGGAGCTTACAAGCAGTGATACTGCTGTAAATGGAAAAGAAATTTTCTAAGCCTCTTTGTCTCGGACAAAGGGGCTTTTTATCTGCCTAATCTGTGAGAAGGCCTTCGTTTCCGCGTTTTTGCAGGAGCTGCAGATAGAAAGCACCGATATACAAAATAAATTAAAGGAGGTGCACGATTCGTGGCAAAAGTAGAATTAAAACAACCAATCGTACAGGAGATTTCCGAGCAGATCAAAGACGCGCAGTCAGTTGTATTGGTAGACTATCGCGGACTTACTGTGGAAGAAGACACTCAGTTACGTAAGCAGTTGAGAGAAGCTGGTATTACTTACAAAGTATACAAGAATACTTTAATGAACTTTGCATTCAAGGGGACAGACTTCGAGAGCATGTCTTCCCTGCTGGAAGGCCCCAACGCCATCGCAATTTCCAAAGAAGATGCAACAGCACCGGCGAGAATCCTGTCCAAGTTCGCAAAGACCGCTCCGGCTTTGGAATTAAAGGCGGGCGTTGTAGAAGGAACCTTCTACGATGAGAACGGAATCAAGGCTATCGCTAACGTTCCGTCCAGAGAAGAACTGCTTTCCAAGTTACTTGGAAGCCTGCAGTCTCCGATCACCAACCTGGCACGTGTTCTGAATCAGATCGCAGAGCAGGGCGGCGCGGCAGATGCAGCAGTAGCAGCACCGGCAGCAGAGGAAGCTTCCGCAGAGGAGGCAGCACCGGCAGAAGCTCCCGCAGAGGAAGCAGCACCGGCAGCAGAAGCTCCCACAGAGGAGTAATCTGGTTACCGCTTGTGTAACCAACACAAATCAAAACCTATAAAACAAATAAAAAATGGAGGCAAATAATAATGGCAAAGTTAACAACCGCAGAATTTATTGAAGCGATCAAAGAGTTAAGCGTATTAGAGTTAAATGATCTTGTAAAAGCATGTGAAGAAGAATTTGGTGTATCTGCAGCAGCAGGCGTTGTAGTTGCAGCAGCAGCTGGTGATGGCGCGGCAGCAGCAGAAGAGCAGACTGAGTTCAACGTAGAGCTGACTGAGGTTGGCCCGAACAAGGTTAAGGTTATCAAGGTTGTTCGTGAAGTTACCGGCTTGGGCTTGAAGGAAGCAAAGGAAGTTGTAGACGGCGCTCCGAAGAACGTAAAAGAAGGCGTAGAGAAGGCCGAAGCAGAAGACATCAAGGGCAAGCTGGAAGCAGAAGGCGCAAAGGTTACTTTGAAGTAATTTTGATCTGGCGGATTGAAAATAAGAGAAGAGAGGCAGGATTTCCATGTGTGCATGAGAGGTCTTGTCTCTCTTTTTTGAGTGATCCCTTTGCGAAGGAGCGGGCTGAACGGTTGCTTTTTCGGCTGCCGGATTTTGTGGAACACTTTACGTTTTTGCTTCCTTATGGTAGAATAAGGACATAAAATTTAGAAATGAGGAAATTGACATGGATGTAAGAAAGATGTATGAGGAGAAGCTCTGTACGGCAGAGGAAGCTGTCGGCATTGTGAAAAGTGGAGACTGGGTAGATTATGGATGGTGTACTGGTCATCCCCGGGTGCTGGATGAAGCCCTTGCGAAGAGATATGAAGAGCTTCATAATGTAAAGGTCAGAGGAGGCATCTGTCTCTGGAAGCCGGCGATCTTCGACGTGCCGGATCCGAAAGAACATTTTATCTGGAATTCCTGGCATATGGGAGGCATCGAGCGGAGGCATATCGCCACCGGCGCATGCTTTTACGCGCCAATCCGCTACTCTGAGCTGCCCAGATACTATCGGGAGCATGTCATAGCCAATGATGTGATGATGATACAGGTGACAGAGATGGATGAGCACGGCTACTTTAACTTTGGGCCCAACGCATCTCACCTGATGGCAGCGGCAGAGCGCTCCCAAAAAATTATCGTAGAAGTGAATAAGAATCTGCCCAGATGTCTGGGAGGTTTTGAGGAATGCATACATATCTCTCAGATTGACATGATTGTAGAAGGAAGAAATGATGTCATAGGGGTGCTGCAGTCAGCAGAACCCGGGGAAGTGGATATGCAGGTGGCAAAATACATTACGGAGGAGATTCCCAACGGCGCTTGTCTTCAGCTTGGAATTGGCGGAATGCCAAACGCTGTGGGAAAGATGATCGCTGAATCTGACCTCAAGGATCTTGGTGTACATACGGAGATGTATGTGGACGCATTTATGGAGATGACAAAACGCGGCAAGGTGACCGGGCTGCGCAAGACGATAGACAAGGGGAGACAGTGCTATGCCTTTGCAGCAGGATCTGCGGAGCTGTATGAATTCCTGAACAATAATCCGCGTCTGATGTCTGCACCGGTGAATTATACCAACGACATACGGACGCTCTCTCAGATTGACAACTTTATGTCGATCAACAACGCGGTTGAGCTGGATCTCTATGGACAGGTGAGCTCCGAGAGCGCCGGTACCGCTCACATCAGCGGGGCAGGCGGACAGCTTGACTTTGTGTTGGGCGCTTACCTCTCCAGGGGAGGCAAGAGCTTCATCTGCTGCTCCTCCACCTTCAAGACAAAACAGGGCGAAGTGAAATCACGTATTGTACCGACCTTAAAACCTGGCTCCATCGTGACAGATACAAGGGCGAATACGCATATTCTGGTAACGGAATACGGCAAGGCAGACGTAAAAGGTATGACTACCTGGCAGAAAGCCGAGGCAATCATCAACATTGCCCATCCGGACTTCCGTGACGAACTGATTGCGGAAGCTGAGAAAATGAAAATCTGGTGTTCATCCAATAAGAGATAGAAGTAAGAGGCTCCTGAATTTTGGGGCCTCTGAAATTTTTTAAAAATTTTCTTGACTTCCCCCTTCACTTTGTGATATCATATACGGTGCACTATTGTGGTGACGTAGGCCTATTTCTAGAGCAAAACCGCGGAAAATCAAGGCTTAAATATAAAACGAGAGGTGAAACGTCAATGGAGAAAAACAGAATACGTCCGATTCAATCAGGAAAAAATGTTCGTATGAGTTATTCACGACAGAAGGAAGTATTGGGCATGCCCAACTTAATCGAGGTTCAGACGGATTCCTACAACTGGTTTCTGAATGAAGGATTAAAAGAAGTATTTGCAGATATTTCCCCCATCGAAGACTACAGCGGACATCTCAGCCTGGAATTCGTTGATTTTACATTGTGCGAGGATGACGTCAAGTATTCCATCGAAGAATGTAAGGAAAGAGATGCAACCTATGCAGCTCCGTTGAAGGTTCGGGTAAGGCTGTACAACAAAGAGGCCGACGAGATCAACGAACATGAAATCTTCATGGGCGATTTGCCACTTATGACCAAGACTGGTACCTTTGTGATCAACGGTGCCGAACGTGTTATCGTAAGCCAGCTCGTTCGCTCACCGGGTATCTACTATGCTATTGCTCACGATAAATTGGGTAAGACGCTGTACTCCTGTACCGTAATCCCCAACCGTGGTGCGTGGCTGGAATATGAGACAGACTCCAACGACGTTTTCTATGTGCGTGTAGACAGAACGAGAAAGGTGCCCATCACTGTATTGATCCGTGCCCTGGGGATTGGGACGAACCAGGAGATTATCGATCTCTTTGGCGAGGAGCCCAAGATTATCGCAAGCTTTGGAAAGGACGTTGCCACCAACTATCAGGAAGGTCTTCTGGAATTATACAAGAAGATCCGTCCCGGTGAGCCTTTGACGGTGGAGAGCGCGGAGAGTCTGATTACCGCCATGTTCTTCGATCCCAGGAGATACGACCTGGCGAAGGTAGGTCGCTACAAATTTAATAAGAAGTTATCTTTTAAGAATAGACTGAACGGACATGTTCTGGCAGAGGACGTGGTGGACACCACCACTGGCGAGATTCTGGCGGAGAAAGGAACCGTTTTAAATTGGGAGAGTGCAGAGGCAATCCAGAATGCCGCTGTTCCTTTTGTGTGGATCCAGGGAGAGGAGCGGAATATTAAGGTTCTCTCCAATATGATGGTAGACCTTACGAATTTCGTGGATGTAGTACCGAAGGAAGTAGGCATTACAGAGCAGGTATACTATCCCGTGCTGAAGCGGATCCTGGAGGAGAATGAGAATTTAGAGGATCAGAAGGAAGCCATCCGAAGGAGCGTTTCGGAGCTGATTCCCAAGCATATTACCAAGGAAGACATTCTCGCTTCCATTAATTATAACATGCATCTGGAGTACGGCATCGGCAACGATGACGATATCGACCACCTGGGCAACCGCCGTATCCGTGCGGTGGGCGAGCTGCTGCAGAATCAGTACCGTATCGGTCTGTCCAGAATGGAGCGTGTGGTGCGGGAGCGTATGACCACCCAGGATCAGGAGGGCATCTCTCCTCAGAGCCTGATCAACATCAAACCGGTGACTGCGGCGGTGAAGGAATTCTTTGGATCCTCCCAGCTGTCCCAGTTTATGGATCAGAACAACCCTCTTGGTGAGTTGACCCACAAGAGACGTCTCTCCGCACTGGGCCCGGGAGGTCTGTCCAGAGACCGTGCCGGATTCGAGGTGCGAGACGTGCACTACTCCCACTACGGAAGAATGTGCCCCATTGAGACTCCCGAAGGTCCTAACATTGGTCTGATCAACTCCCTTGCAACCTACGCAAGGATCAACGAATACGGTTTTGTGGAAGCGCCCTATCGGAAGATTGACAAGACAGATCCCAAGAACCCGCGGGTTACCGATGAGGTTGTCTATATGACGGCGGATGAGGAGGATAATTACCATGTCGCCCAGGCGAATGAGGCTTTGGATGAGAACGGATATTTTGTGCGGAATTCCGTGTCTGGTCGATATCGCGAGGAGACGCAGGAGTATGAGAAAGCCATGTTCGATTACATGGACGTATCCCCCAAGATGGTGTTCTCTGTGGCTACGGCGCTGATACCTTTCCTGGAAAATGACGACGCTAACCGTGCGCTGATGGGTTCCAACATGCAGCGCCAGGCCGTGCCTCTTCTGACTACAGAGGCTCCCGTTGTGGGAACCGGAATGGAATCCAAGACAGCTGTGGACTCCGGTGTATGTATGGTGGCCAGAAAGTCCGGTGTGGTAGAACGCTCCATATCCAATGAGATTACCATCAAGAACGACGACGGCACAAGGGATGTCTACAAATTGACAAAGTTCACCCGAAGCAATCAGTCCAACTGCTATAACCAGAGACCCATCGTGTTTAAGGGTGACCGGGTGGAAGCGGGCGACGTGATCGCGGACGGCCCGTCCACCTCAGGCGGTGAGATTGCGCTGGGCAAGAACCCACTGATTGGATTTATGACCTGGGAGGGTTATAACTACGAGGATGCCGTTCTGCTGAGTGAGAGACTGGTGCAGGAGGATGTATATACCTCCGTGCACATTGAAGAATATGAGGCGGAAGCCCGTGACACCAAGCTGGGACCGGAGGAGATCACAAGAGACGTTCCCGGTGTAGGTGACGATGCGTTGAAGGATCTGGACGAGCGGGGAATCATCCGCATCGGCGCCGAGGTGCGCGCCGGCGATATCCTGGTGGGCAAGGTTACTCCCAAGGGAGAGACCGAGCTGACTGCGGAGGAGCGTCTGCTGCGGGCGATCTTCGGTGAGAAGGCGAGAGAGGTTCGTGATACCTCCCTGAAGGTGCCTCACGGCGAATATGGTATTGTGGTGGATGCAAAGGTATTTACCAGAGAGAACGGAGATGAATTGTCTCCGGGTGTGAACCAGTGTGTCCGCATCTATATCGCGCAGAAGCGTAAGATTTCTGTGGGTGATAAGATGGCCGGCCGTCACGGTAACAAGGGTGTTGTTTCCCGTGTGCTTCCGGTGGAGGATATGCCGTTCCTGCCCAATGGCAGACCGCTGGATATCGTGCTGAATCCGTTGGGCGTGCCTTCCCGTATGAATATTGGGCAGGTGCTGGAGATTCATTTGAGTCTGGCTGCAAAGGCGCTTGGATTCAACATTGCCACGCCGGTATTTGATGGTGCCAACGAAGAAGATATCATGGATACCCTGGATCTGGCAAACGATTATGTGAATCTGTCCTGGGAAGAATTTGAAGCAAAGCATAAAGAGGAACTGTTGCCGGAGGTAATGACCTTCCTGTATGAGAACAGAGACCATCGGGAATTATGGAAGGGCGTGCCCATCTCCAGAGACGGTAAGGTGCGGCTCCGCGATGGACGTACCGGGGAGTATTTTGACGGCCCAGTTACTATCGGTCACATGCATTACCTGAAGCTTCACCATCTGGTAGACGATAAGATCCATGCCCGTTCCACTGGACCGTATGCACTGGTTACTCAGCAGCCGCTGGGTGGAAAAGCCCAGTTCGGCGGACAGCGTTTCGGAGAGATGGAGGTTTGGGCTTTGGAGGCCTATGGCGCATCCTACACCCTGCAGGAGATTCTGACCGTGAAGTCCGATGATGTTGTGGGCCGTGTGAAGACCTACGAGGCTATTATCAAGGGAGACAATATTCCGGAGCCGGGTATCCCTGAGTCCTTTAAGGTGTTGTTGAAAGAGCTCCAGTCCCTGGGATTGGATGTCAAAGTCCTGAAAGATGACAACACGGAAGTGGAGATTATGGAGACCAGCGAATATGGGGACACCGATCTGGCGTCCATCATTGCAGGCGACCGTGACTTTGCTTTTGATGATGATGAGTCCTTCGGAGAACTTGGCTTCACCAAGCAGGAATTTGACGAAGAGAATGAAGAGCTGGTGGACATTGAGGAGGAAGAAGAGGACCTCATGGACGACTTTGACGCAATTCTTGATGACGAAGAATAGAGAGGAAGGGAGTGTCAGATATGCCAGAGACAACGAATAAAGAAACCAGCCAGGCGATTACCTTTGACGCGATCAAGCTTGGTCTGGCATCACCGGAGAAAATCAGAGAATGGTCCCGGGGGGAAGTAAAGAAACCGGAAACCATTAACTATAGAACACTGAAACCGGAAAAAGACGGCTTGTATTGCGAGAAGATATTCGGACCAAGCAAGGACTGGGAATGTCACTGTGGAAAATACAAGAAGATCCGTTACAAAGGTGTAGTCTGCGACCGCTGCGGCGTAGAGATCACCAAATCCAGCGTGCGTAGAGAGCGCATGGGTCATATCGAGTTGGCTGCTCCTGTGTCCCATATCTGGTATTTTAAGGGAATCCCCAGCAGAATGGGACTGATCCTGGATTTATCACCGAGAACACTGGAGAAGGTATTGTACTTCGCCTCCTATATCGTGTTGGATAAGGGCGGCAGCGACCTTCAGTACAAGCAGGTGCTGTCCGAGAGCGAGTATCAGGATGCCAGAGAGAAATACGGCAGCGACTTCCGCGTAGGTATGGGTGCGGAGTCCATTAAGGAGCTTCTTGCGGCTATCGATCTTGAGAAGGATGCGGAGGAGTTAAAGAAGGGCCTAAAGGATGCCACCGGACAGAAGAGAGCCAGAATCATCAAGCGTCTGGAAGTGGTGGAAGCCTTCCGTGGTTCCGGAAACAAGCCGGAATGGATGATCATGGATGTGATTCCGGTGATTCCACCGGATCTGCGACCCATGGTTCAGCTGGACGGCGGCCGTTTTGCCACCTCCGACCTGAATGACTTATATCGCAGAATTATCAACCGGAACAACCGTCTGCGCAGACTATTGGAGCTGGGCGCTCCGGATATCATTGTGCGCAACGAGAAGCGTATGCTGCAGGAAGCGGTAGACGCATTGATTGACAACGGCAGAAGAGGAAGGCCGGTGACCGGACCTGGAAACCGTGCGCTGAAGTCCTTATCCGACATGTTAAAGGGTAAGTCCGGCCGTTTCCGTCAGAACCTGTTAGGTAAGCGTGTAGACTATTCCGGCCGTTCCGTTATCGTGGTAGGCCCCGAGCTGA
>CABQGZ010000074.1 GCA_902463835.1 uncultured Lachnospiraceae bacterium | reverse complement strand
CCATACCTTCATCTGTAAGGAAGCACAAAGCTTTGAGGAACTTGATCTGGAGAGCTGGGAGACAAAAGTGACAGACTTTCATATACATCTTGAACCAGGAGAGTCGAGAATCCTGTTTTTACGCAAGGACAAAATGACAGAGCAGGAGATTGACAGCCAGTGTCAGAGGAGGCATATGCCAGTTACTGTATTTGAATTAGACAAGGCGCAGGTTTCTTTTGAAAATAATTATCTGACGGTGGATCAGGTACAATATTCGGTAGATGGGAAAGAATTCTCCGATTTTTACTATTGTCCCGGACTGTTTCAGAAATTATTGCAGGAACGGTTCGCAGGAAGTATTTATTTTCGCTATACATTTGAAGTGCGCGAAATCCCGAACCAGATATCCCTTTGGGCAGAGTGTGCAAAGGCGGAGTGCTGTTGGCTCAATGAACACATGATACAGATTGCGGAGCAGTCTGAATTGGATCCGGATATTCTATGCGGTAAGATTACCTCCTATGTGCGCAAGGGCAGAAATACATTTAAGGTGAAGGTGAACTGGCATGGGTGTGAAGAAGTATATTACGCGTTGTTTGGAGAAAATGTGACAGAAAGTCTGAAAAACAAGCTGGTGTATGATTGCGAACTGGAGCCGATATATCTATGCGGAAATTTTGGTGTCTATACAGAGGAGCCATTGGAGGCAGCTGAGGATGGAACTGTCAGAGGAAAGAATTTTTATGTGGGGCAGAGTCCACAAAAGATCACAGAGCCGGTAAGAGAAGGATTTCCGTTTTTTCGGGGAAAAATGTCGGTAAGGCAAACGATCCGGCTGACCTCTAAGGATACAATTTTGAAGATTCCTGGTACGTGGAGTCTGGCAGATGTGACAGTAAATGGGCAGGCAGCAGGCAGATTGCTGCTTACGGATCATTTGGATATCAGCAAATATGCCAAGGCTGGTGATAACGAGATTGAAATCACATTTACCAGCAGCAATCGGAATCTGTTGGGACCCCATCATAATGCAAAGCAGATGCTGAATGTATTTGTGAGTCCGGAGTCCTTTGATTTGGGAGATTCCTGGAAAGACGGAAAGAGTGTGGTATACGATGAGAGATACAATTTACTTCTTTTGGGAGTAAAGAATTCAGAGGAAAGGAATGAATAAAACAATGGAAACAAGAACAGCGGCATCCCCCAGGGACGTCAAGCATTACGGGGCAGAACGATTGCGGGAAGAATTTTTGATCCAGGAGCTGTTTCGCGCGGATGAGATCAAGCTGGTATACAGTCATATTGACCGCATTATCACGGGAGCGGCTACTCCGGTATCAAAGAAGCTTGCATTGACGGCCGGGGCTGAGCTTCGGGCGGAGTATTTTTTGGAGAGAAGAGAGCTTGGCGTCATTAACATTGGCGGCGCCGGCGTTATTACGGTAGACGGAAAAAGATATGAGGTAGGATTTAAAGAGGGAATGTACATTGGAATGGGGACAAGAGACATTTCTTTTGAGAGCAGGGACGGCAGTGAGCCAGCAAAGTTCTATCTGAACAGTGCGCCGGCGCATAGAACGCATCCAACCGTTTTGATCAAGCCGGAGGGCACGGCAGCGGAGGATGTGGTCATTGTAAAGAAGGAGAACAAGGTGGAGCTGGGCTCTCTGGAGGATGCAAACCATCGGGTGATCTGCAAGTACATTCTTCCGGGACAGGTGGAAAGCTGCCAGCTGGTGATGGGAATGACACAGTTAAAGCCCGGAAGCGTGTGGAATACCATGCCATGTCATACGCATGATCGGCGCATGGAGGTATATCTGTACTTTGAGATGCCGAAGGATGCCCTTGTAATGCACTATATGGGAGAACCGGAGGAGACCCGCCATATTGTCGTAAGGAACGAGGAGGCAGTGATTTCCCCCAGTTGGTCAATCCATGCGGGGAGCGGTACCAGAGCGTACACCTTTATCTGGGGAATGGTTGGAGAAAATCAGGCGTTTGATGATATGGATGGCGTGGCAATGGAGGATCTGCGCTAGGACAGAGAGGAGACAAAGACAAAAATGAGCGTTTTTCAGAATAAGTTTTCATTGGAAGGGAAAGTTGCTCTTGTGACGGGGGCATCTTATGGAATCGGCTTTGCAATTGCAAGTGCCTATGCACAGGCCGGGGCCAACATCGTTTTTAATGATATCAGACAGGAGCTTGTGGATAAAGGACTTGCCGCGTATGAAGAAAATGGAATCAAAGCATATGGCTTTGTGTGTGATGTGACAAAGGAGGAACAGGTGCAGGCCATGGTGCGAAAGATCCAGGAAACAGTGGGAACCATCGATATCCTTGTGAACAATGCGGGGATCATCAAGCGTATTCCCATGTGCGAGATGAGTGCGGAGGAGTTCCGGCAGGTCATCGATGTGGATCTGAACGCACCGTTCCTGGTGGCAAAGAGTGTTCTGCCTGGCATGATGAAAAAGGGGGGCGGAAAGATCATAAATATCTGCTCTATGATGAGCGAACTGGGAAGAGAGACGGTGTCTGCGTATGCGGCAGCAAAAGGCGGCTTGAAAATGCTGACGAAAAATATAGCTTCCGAATATGGAAAATATAATATCCAGTGCAATGGCATCGGACCCGGCTATATCGCAACGCCTCAGACAGCGCCTTTAAGGGAGCTTCAGCCGGATGGCTCCAGACATCCCTTTGACCGGTTTATCATCAGTAAAACACCGGCGGAACGCTGGGGAACACCGGAAGATCTGACGGGGCCGGCGGTGTTTCTCGCCTCGGAGGCGTCTGATTTTGTAAACGGGCAGATCCTTTATGTAGACGGCGGAATCCTGGCTTATATAGGAAAGCAGCCGGAATAGACTGGGGAGAGAAGAATATGCTGTGCTTGAAGATACATGATAAAGAATGGAAGACGATTGCTGTGGCGAAAGGGGAGGAAGAGGTAAACCTGATGTGCGTCCGTACCTATCAGCCGGGTGACAAGATTGTTCTGGAGGCATCCGAGACAGACGAATATTACTGGTTTCAGGTTGATGACGCGCTGGGAAGATCTATGATCTTTTTGAAAGGAAATGCTTGTTATCCGATTCCTTTTGGGGTGGAGCGGCTCAATCTGTCCCCCAAAGCATTTATGGGAGAGAAGCATCTGCTGTCGGCGAGACGTGCAAAGCCTTATGAGATAGAGCAATACCGCAATCTGGCTTACAGTGTTGTGGATCACCACGCCAACGATACTTATTTCCCACATGTCACGGCGAATGTGGAGACCAGGGGCGAAGCTGTCTTCGCAGCGCAGAATGCAATTGACGGAATCACGGTCAATCACAGTCATGGAGAATGGCCCTACGGCTCCTGGGGAATCAATCAGCAGCGGGATGCCAGAATTCGTCTTGAATTTGGAAGAATGGTAAAGGTAGACCGTATCGTGCTGTATCTGCGAGCTGATTTTCCCCATGACAGCTGGTGGGAGCAGGCCGAGGTCAGCTTTTCAGATAAAAGTAAGATGACAGTGAAGCTGGAAAAGACGGATCAGGCTCAGGTATTTACCATGGAGCCGAAGACGATCAACTGGCTGGAATTGGGAAAGCTGATCAAGGCAAAGGATGCATCGCCCTATCCGGCACTGACACAGATAGAAGTATACGGAGTGGAAAAAGATTGCGATCTGTTGTAGAGACATTTGTTGTGAAAAAAGTGAAAAAAGAACACTCAATGTCAAGAATGCAACCCTTTCAGGGACAAAAGAAACACCATATAATTAAGTATAACAAATTCTAAGGAGGTTAAAAATGAGAAACAAAAGAACATCAAGGTCAAAAAGAAATGGCCGTCGTGGGCTGGTACTGCTGCTTGCCTGTGCTATGCTCCTAAGTGGGCCAGCGGCTAAGGGGTGGACAGTGTCTGCTTCAGAGGAGACAATGGGATCAAAGGAGCTGCTCGGAAATCCAGGCTTTGAGGCAGGAACTACGACTGGATGGGCAACCCAGGCAGCTGGCATGGAGATCACGGGTCAGGAGAATGCATGCACAGGTAAGTATGCATTGAAGATTACAAACAGAACTGCAGATTATGGCACTGCATTTCAGAATGTGGCAAACAGCCTGAAGGAGTACGGCGCGGGAAAATACCGCATCAGTGCACAAGTAAAGCTTACAAAGGCACTTGAGAACGGAAGTGTCTGTAAGCCCATGCTGGTTCTAAAGTATAGGGACGGTGCTGGTGACCATTATGCAAAAACAGAGCGGATTGAAATTAATGCTGACACCTATACAAAGCTGGAAGCAGAGGTAGATGTAGCGTGGGAAGGATCACTGGAATATGCCCAGCTGTATGTACAAAGCGGAAACGGCAAGGAGTGTCTGGCAGATCTTTACGTGGATGATTTCAGTCTGGTAAGCTTAAGCGCAAGCGTGGAAGAGATGTTGACAAATCCGGGCTTTGAGACAGGAGATACCACAAATTGGTCAAAGCAGTATGCAGATATAGCAATCGATACCGCCAACCCCCATACGGGCAGCTATGCGCTGAAAATTACAAATAGAACTCAGGATTGGAGCACAGCGGTGCAGAATGTGGCGTCGGTTCTGAATGCCTGTGGACCCGGAAAATATAAAATCAGCGCATGGGTAAAGCTGGCGGGAACACTTCCGGAAGGCAGCGTCTGCAAGCCTATGCTTGTGATCAAATATAACAATGGGAAAGATGTCTATGCACAGACAGGCCGTGTAGCGATCAGTGCAGATCGGTATACGAAATTGGAAGCAGAAGTGGATATGACCTGGAGCGGGATGCTCGCGTCGGCACAGATGTATGTTCAGACTGGAACTGGCGGAAAGGATTGTCTTGCAGATCTTTATGTGGATGATTTTAGCCTTGTAAATATAAGTAAGGAAGAGGTCAATGAGCCATCCGTGGACAATCTGGCAGCTGGAAAAACTGTAACAGCCTCCAGTACGCAGGAAGGGTATAATCCGGCTAAAATCGTAGATGGAAATAAAGCGACCAGTGGATGGCAGCACTGGGCTTCTGATGTATCCCAAGGCCCCCAGTGGATTGAGATAGACTTCGGTAAAAATGTAACCTTTAACCGGGTTGAGATGTATTTACATGATAATTATACCCAGAAGGGATATGAGGTTCAATATCTGGATGGAGGCACATGGAAGAATTGCTTCGGTAAGGTGACGGATAATACAGAGCCACATAATACTTATACCTTCAAGAAGGTAAAGACCTCAAAACTCAGAGTTTATGTAACGGAAGGGAATGTACTTCAGAGCGGTGTGGGAGGTGGAGAAAACGTAGCCCGTATCAGTGAGGTGGAGGTATATTATGACCAGAATCTTGCGTTGGGCGCTACTGTAACAGCTTCCAGTACCCAGGAAGGATATGCTCCCACCGTTATCGTGGACGGAAGAGGAGAACAGAGTACCGAAGGATGGAAGCATTGGGCTTCCGATGTATCCAAAGGCCCTCAGTGGATTCAGATGGATTTTGGAAAAGAGATATCCTTTAAGCGGGTAGAGGTATACTTTAAAGCTGGATACGAGCAGAAATCCTATGAAATCCAATATTGGAATGGAACGGATTGGGTGAATTGTCTTCCGAAGATTGAAAATAATACGGAGGATTACCGTATACATAACTTTGATGAGGTGACGAGCAGTAAGCTGCGTATCTATGTGACAGAGGGAAATGTACAGCAGGACGGAACGGGCGGCGGTGAGAATGTTGCGCGAATTGCCCAGGTGGAGGTATATGCCACAAACGGAATTTATATAGACAGAACCGAATATCCGGAAGCCATTCCCCAGAGTATTGAAAATCGTTCAAAAGATACGACGGTGGGCGCAATTCGCTGGGATGTGTGGGGATCAACGGAGAAGCCGCTTGATGAAGGATCCCAGACAGAGCGGGTGCTTTCTCCCAACAAATATCATTTCCGTCTTCCATGGTATGCCCAGGTTACCGGAGAGAATTCTGCACATATTCCACAATATACGCAGGAGATCGTAGATCAGGAGATTCATTATGCAAAAGAGGCAGGAATTGATTATTGGGCGTTTGTAATGTACCGTGACCGGAGTGCAGAAGGACGTCAGGCACTGGATTTGGCAAGAAATTTGTACCTGTCGAGTCAGTACAGAAATGAAGTGAAGTGGTGCGCGGTGCTGGGGGCCTCTGATTTCCCGGCCAGCGAATATCCTTGGTTGGTTGAGCAATTTAAAGAAGAAAATTATCAGAAGGTGCAAAACGGAAGACCGTTGGTATATGTATATTCTACCAATGCTGTGATCGTATCAAAATTGCGGAGCTTGTGTGAAGAGCGGGGGATTACTCAGCCATATGTGGTTGTCATGGGAGCAAATGCGAAGACCATGAAGCTGATGCAGGCAGATGCGCTGAGTGCGTATACCTCATACGGTGCAAATGGTTCTCCATATTCCAGTGTCATGGCGACAGATCAAAGTAATTGGAATCTGTGGAAGAGCTATGGTGCTCAGGTTGTTCCGATTGTTAGTACCGGATGGGATCCGCGCCCTCGTATCGATGATCCGGTTACATGGACAACCTATGGCTCGGAACAGTGGGCAGAGACGGCAACTCCGAAAGAAATTGCAGACAATCTGAATTCTGCTGTAGAGTGGAACAAGAATAATCAGGATGCAAGCTTTGCGAATACCGTGATCATGTATGCATGGAATGAGCTGGACGAGGGCGGATGGATCATGCCAACATACGGCAGCGATGGAAAGGCAGATACTGGTAGACTGGATGCAATTAAACAGGTTTTACGTCCGGGCAGTGAAGAAAAGCCGGAGAATCCAGGAGAGGAAGATCCCAAACCTGAGAAGCCGGCAGATCCCAGCAAACCGGAGGTGCCAGAGAAACCAGACGATCATATAGATAGTCCTAAAACCGGGGATAAAGATATCAGATTGGCAATGGCATGGACGATTTTGCTCAGTATGTGCATCTTGGCAGTAGGGCGGAAAAGGTATCAGCAGAATAAAAGACGAGAAAGTTTTGAATAGTATTTAGAGCAAAGAGCCGGAGAAGCATGTTTCTCCAGCTCTTTGTCTGTCCTTTTTCAGAAGAAATGGTTGCATTTTCTACAAAGTTTTACTATGATAGAGAGAGGAAAAAGGAGGAATACACTTATGACAAGAATAATTATGCACGGCTGTAATGGAAAAATGGGACAGGTTATCACAGGACTTTGCAGAGAAGATGAGAATATTGCGATTGTGGCAGGAATCGATATTTCGGATCATGTAAAGAATGAATACCCTGTTTTTCAGCATATAGGGGACTGCGATGTGGAGGCGGATGTGATCATTGATTTCGCTTCCGCTAAAGCCGTAGATGCACTGCTTTGCTATAGTGTGGAAAGAAAGATTCCGGTGGTTTTATGTACTACAGGACTTAGCGAGGAGCAGAATCAGCGGGTGGAGGAGGCTGCCAGACAGGTTGCTGTTCTCAAGTCTGCCAATATGTCCCTTGGCGTCAACATGCTGCTGGATCTCCTACAGAAGGCGGCAAAGGTTCTGGCACCTGCCGGATTTGACATGGAGATTGTGGAAAAGCACCATAACCAGAAGGTGGACGCGCCCAGTGGAACCGCCCTGGCCTTGGCGGATTCCCTGAACCAGGCCTTGGACAACGCTTACTCCTATCAGTATGACAGAACCCAGGAGCGGAAGAAGCGGGACAAGATGGAGATTGGGATCCAGGCAGTGCGCGGCGGTAATATTGTGGGAGAGCATGAGGTTATCTTTGCCGGGACAGATGAGGTGATCACTTTTACCCACACGGCGTACTCCAAGGGTGTTTTTGCAAAAGGCGCAATGGAGGCGGCTAAATTCTTGAAAGGGAAGCCAGCCGGTTTCTATGATATGAGGGATGTGATTGCTGCAAGAGGCAATGAGTAGCAGCGAAATACAACGAAAAGTACCGAACGATAATGAAATGTAAAAGGGGACAATACATGCAGGAAGCAGATATACGGTATCTAAGAGGACTGGCAAAGCAGTATCCGACCATTGCCCAGGCAGCAACGGAAATTATCAATCTACAGGCAATCTTGAGCCTTCCAAAGGGAACAGAACATTTTATCACGGATATTCATGGGGAATACGAGCAGTTCTTGCATGTATTGAAGAACGGTTCGGGAGCCATCAAGCGGAAGATTGAGGATGAGTTTGGAAATAATTTTTCCATGGCGGAGAAGAAGGCTATTGCCACTCTGATTTACTATCCGGAGTTGAAGTTAAAGCAGGTGCAGCGGCAGGAGCAAAATATCGAGGATTGGTACAAGGTGACCATCTACCGGCTGATCCGGATCTGTAAGGTGTCCTCCTCAAAATACACCCGCTCCAAGGTGCGAAAGGCTTTGCCCAGAGATTTCGCCTATGTAATTGAGGAGCTGATGACCGGTCGGCCGGATATATCAGATCAGGAGGCTTATTATAATGAGATTGTCAACTCCGTTATCCGCACCAAGCGGGCGTCAGAGCTGATTGTGGCTCTGTGCGACCTGATTCGGCGGTTTGTGGTGGATCATTTGCATGTGGTAGGGGATATTTTTGACAGAGGTCCATATCCCCATCTTGTGATGGATACTTTGATGGAGCACCATTCGGTCGACATTCAGTGGGGCAATCACGATGTGCTGTGGATGGGCGCTGCCGCCGGAAATCTCTGTTGTATTGCCAATGTGATCCGCATTTCTGCAAAATACGGGAATCTCAATATCCTGGAGGAAGGCTACGGCATCAATCTGATCCCCCTGGCCAGGTTCGCAATGAACCAGTATGAGAAGGACAGCTGTGAAGCCTTTCAGCTGGATTACCGGGAGGATGAATACGATGTAAAGGAAGCCTTGTTGGACGAGAAGATGCACAAGGCCATTGCTATCATCCAGTTCAAGCTGGAGGGACAGCTGATCCTGCGGCGTCCGGAATTTGAAATGGAACAACGGCTGCTGCTGGACAAGATGGATCTGGAAAAGGGAACTGTTCTGGTGGAGGGGAAGGAATATCCGCTGAAGGAACGCTGCTTCCCTACCATTGATCCGGCCAATCCCTATGAGCTGACACCGGAGGAGGCGGATGTGATGGAGCGTCTGATCCAGGCCTTTGCCAACTGTGAAAAGCTTCAGCGCCATATCCGATTTTTGTACTCCAAAGGGAGCCTGTATAAGGTGTACAACTCCAATCTTCTGTATCACGGCTGTGTGCCATTGAACGAGGACGGAACCTTTCGGGAGGTGAATATTTTCGGAACCGGCTACAGTGGGAAAGCGCTCTACGACGTGCTGGAGCACTATGCGAGAAAGGGATATTTTGCAGTTGACCAGGAGGAGAGGCAGAAGGGGCTTGACATTCTGTGGTTTATCTGGAAGAATGCCAACTCACCAGTGTTTGGAAAGTCCAAGATGACTACCTTTGAGCGCTATTTTATTGCAGATCCGGCCACCCATCACGAACCGAAGAACCCCTATTACAGGCTGATCGAGCAGGAGGAGATCGTAAATAAGATTCTGAAAGAATTTGGTCTCCCTACGGAAGGCTCCCACATCATCAACGGCCACATTCCCGTGGAGTCCAAAAGGGGGGAATCTCCGGTAAAATGCAACGGAAAGCTTCTCATCATTGATGGAGGCTTCTCCAAAGCCTACCAGCCCAAGACCGGAATCGCAGGATATACGCTGATCTACAATTCCTACGGCCTGCTGCTGGCCGCCCACGAGCCCTTCGAATCCGTGGAGCAGGCCGTGTTAAACGAGAGCGACATCCATTCCCACACCGTGGTGGTACAGCAGGTGGTGAAGCGCAAGACCGTGGCGGACACGGACGTGGGCAAGGCGCTAAAGGAGAGCATCCACGACCTGGAGGAGCTGCTTGCGGCCTACCGGGAAGGACTGATAGTGGAGGCGTAAATGAGGATTTAGCGCAACAAGGAGATCGTTACTCTTGCGGCGAAGGGACGCCGCTTGGGCAGGTGCATGGTTTACGATGAAATTGACGAAGTGACGCCCCGATGAAAAGATGTCCTAATATAGCGATAAGTTCCGCCCCAGCAAAAGATACATGCCCATATCAGACGCGCTCTCGCTCCGTGCACAGACGTAGCGGACACTAACCTCGCAGGCTGCTTTTGCAGCCCGCTCGCTAAGTGCCGACGTCTTGCAAGGGTCTGAGTATGGGCATGTATCTTTTGCTGGGGCTGTTTTGGCGGTAGATTTCGGACACCTTTTCACCGGGGCTGAATTCCTGCAAGGCGTAAACCATGCACCTGCCCAAGCGGCTGTTTTGCGGCAAGCTGTAGCTACGGCTGTCTTGCAGTGTCTGCGTCAAATCCATGAGACAA
>CABQGZ010000073.1 GCA_902463835.1 uncultured Lachnospiraceae bacterium | reverse complement strand
GTGCTGCCTGGCTGAATGTTGCACAGGTCAATCCCATGGAGACAGCAGGATACCGGCTCCGTCATGGCAGCTGCCTCATAGCTTAACTCCTTGGGGAAACGGTACAATTGAGAAGCCGGCACTGCGCAGTACTCCGCAAAGCCACCGTCTACAGTCGTCCCTATCCCGATCATGCTCTCACAGAAATGTCCTACACCGCTCTTACAGTAATAGCACTCGTTGCAAAGCTTGTTGGGGTCAACGCAGACCCGGTCGCCTACCGCAAATCCTGTGACTGCCTCTCCCACTGCCACAATCTCGCCTGCAAACTCGTGTCCCAATACCGTTTCCGCCGGCGTCTTTGCCGCTCCCTCATCTCCGCAGAATATATGAGCATCCGTTCCACAGATTCCGCAGGCATGCACTCTCACCAATGCCTCGTCCTTTTTGGGCACCGGCATCTTCCTTTCTTCTACCCTCAAATCTTCTTTTCCATAAAATACTGCTGCTTTCATTGCTTTTCTTCTCCTTTCAAATCTTTTTTGTACATTCATTCTTCGTTCCCAATGGCGTATGGGATTGCCCTGCGTTTTTCAAAATAATAGACGTCTGCAAATCCAATGCGTCCCAGCATGGCCACCGTCTCCGGGAAACCGTGGGCCGCATGGGCCGCCACGTGAGCGTCGGAACCCAATGTCACAAGATACCCGCCCAGCTCACGGTACCGCCTTAGGATCCTTTCATCCGGCATAGTCCAGGGGCACATCCCAAGGCTTGAGGTATTGACCTCCAACGCGATTCCCCGGTCAATGATAAGGCGGAGGATCTCGTCTATCCTTTCATCAAAGCGGGTCACATCCACTTCCATCCCATACTTGCCCACGATATAGCGCAGGGGGCAGGTGAGATGCGCCAGTATGTCGCAGGGAACCCGCTCTGCCGTCTTAAGGACATCCTCAAAATACTGATCCAGATATCCGTAGATATCATCCTGACTCATCCTGGAAAAATCAATGTGGGAATAGGCATTTCTGTACTCCTTGTACGGCGCGGTGTGAACCGAACCAATCACCACGTCATAATCCGCAAGGGCAAGCACCTGCTCCGCCACTTCCCGGTTCCATATGGCGTCTCCCAGCTCTACCCCCCGAAGCACCCTGATATCCGCCTGCTCCTGCTGTGCCGTCTCCGCAAGTGAAGCCCGGATAACAGCAACCACATCAATTCTTGGATAATCCAGTATATCACAGTGATCCGTCACCGCAAACGCCTTCATCTTCTGTCCAGCCTCCGCTTGGGCCATGTCCGCCACCGGGCACTGGGAATCGTGGGAATTGCGAGAGTGAGTATGCATGTCAACCAGCCCGCATCCTCTGTTCTCCATCTCAATTATTTCCATGGTGTCTCTCCTTTCCTTGACAAATACGTTGCTGTTATTATATAATCAAACAATCAAACGCACAATACATTTCACCCAAACTGACAAAACGAGCACACTGTTGATTGAATGGAGAACTTCCGATGAACGAAGAACGTGAAATTGAAATCTTAAGAACCCTGATCCAGCAAAAGCAGGTATCCGTCAATGAACTGGCGGAGAAAATGTACACCAGCAAGGCCTCCATCCGCCGGGACTTAAACAGCCTGGAGGCTCAGCATCTGCTGCGGCGGGTACACGGCGGCGCCGTACTGGAAGAAAATAATCTCTCCCAGATCAAGATTCCTTTTCTTTTGCGGGAGCTGGAGGAGTCCGACGAGAAGACACAGCTGGCCAAGTATGCGGCCGCCCTGGTGAAGGACGGCGATGTGCTTTTCTTAGACGCCTCCACCAGCGCCTACCATGTGATTCCCTATCTCGCAACAAAAAAGGACCTCACCGTCATTACCAACGGGATCAAGGCCCTCTCCAAGCTTGCGGAGTGCAACCTCCGATGTATCGGCACCGGAGGCTCTGTCTTCAATTCCTGCATGGCATTTGTGGGGGAAAATGCATGCCGCGCTGTGGCTCAGTATTATGCCGACATCTGCTTCTTTTCCTGCCGCGGCCTGTCCTCCGACGGGACGCTCACCGACATTTCCCAGGAGGAAAACCTGGTGCGGCAGGAAATGATCCGGCACGCAAAGGCTTCTTACCTGATCTGCACGGAAAACAAGCGGAACCAACGCTATTTTCACCGGCTGTGCAGCATGGACGATCTTGCCGGAGTCATTTCGCTGGGATTGATCAATCCAGGTTCTCCAGGAACTGGATCAGGCAGTCCGCCAGAATCGCGTGCCCCGCATCATTGAAATGCAGCCCGTCTATGGTGTAAGCCTCGCTGTCCGCCTGGTTGTTTGGATCGATCCCCAGATTCTCATAGAGATTCAGCACCGGGATGCCGTGCTGCTCCCCTTTTTCCACAATAATGTTCACATAATCTACCAGGGGCATGGCATCCGGCCCTTTTGTCCCCCGGGGGGAGGGCTTCTTGTCCGTCACATCATCCTTGCAGCAATGGGCCGGCGTCAGGAACACGATCCGCTTATCCTGGTAAGTTGTCTGTAACAGGTTCATCAGGAACTCAACCGCGCCGTAAAAGGTTGCCGGCGTGCTGTCCTTTGGTGTCCCGATGGGCGCATCCCCGTGAAAAAAGTCGTTGACTCCGCCATAAACCACGATCACATCCGCTTCCGGATTCAAGTCATAAGCCCGCCCGCAGAAGCACAGGTCGTGCCGCGGCTTTTCGCTGGGCTTCCTCTGGTGCGCTATCCTTGTGCCGCCGATCCCATAATTATGAACCCCCTTCAGATTGCATTTGCGTTTCAGCACATTGTCATACCGGTTATTGGGGATATCAGAGACCCCCACGCCCTCCGTAATGCTGTCACCTAAAAAATCCATTGTCTTTCCTTCTAAAATCATTGGTATGCCTCCTTTATATTGTCATATGTTTTTTCTATTTCTTTCACATCGCTGCAGTCCACGCCCGCGCTATCCGATGATACGAATCTCATCCGGTGCATTCACCGATACGACTGTCTTACCGTCCTCTTTTTTTGCCAGAACACGTACTTCTCCATAGGGAGTGGGATAGGTGCCCTCCGCCCACAAGAGGTTTCCCAGCTGCGGCTTCACCTCCAGACATTTACAGCCTGCTTCCACAATATGACATCCCAGAATCTCCTCCGCCAGAAAAGCTGCCGGAGCACTGCTCCAGCCATGGCAGAGTGAATGCCGAAAGCCAGTGTAACAGTAACGGCCATTGTCTCCGTGAATATCATAGGCGCCTTCCGTGGCAAGTGTTTCAATATTGGCGCCTTCCCGCATCCAATCCAGATCAAAATCTTCCCAGAAGGTGGTAGCCCCCGCCTGCAGCATGGCTCCATAATATTCCTTCAGCATGTCAAGCGCCGCCGACACATCCGCGGTCTGTGCCACCGCTTTCAGGATATAGTAGCTCTGGAAGGTGGACATTCCTCTCCCTCTGCCTTCGGTCAACGCCTTTCCTGCCTCTTTCTCATTGCACATGCCTGCAAGCTGCAGCATTGCGGTCACCTGCTTCTTCACGCCAGGCCGAAAGGATACTCCGGTGAGCACCGATGCTTTCTGTACACAGTTCTCCGCCAGCACAGGCTCACCTATGATACTGCATAGCTCTCCTGCGGCCAAAAGAGCCTGTGAAAACAATCCGTAGATACCGGCCTTTGCTTCTGAATGATTCCTGGTGGGCCAGTCCAGAAAATACCCTGACTCCAATTCCTCTTCGTTCAAAGCCGCTCCGCCCTCCTCGTGTACCAGTGCAAGCAGCTGTATAAGCAGCGACTTCCAATACCAGGAAAGCTCCCATACAAGGGCTGCATTTCCACTGTACCAATACCAGTCCTTCAGCACGAGCAGATACCACATCCCATAACTGGCTTTCCCGTTGGGCCACCCTGGCAGAGCACTTTGCTTCGCCACATAGCGCAAAGAGTCATCCACAATGGGATGGAATCCAAATACGGTTCGGATGGCAAGAATCTCCGGATGCATATCCCCAATCCAGACTAACCGATCCCGTTTGATCCCATCCCACAGTAAATTCTGCATGCACAGGTGCACCGTATAGGCACAGGTATCATAAATGCGGTTTAAAATTCCGTCGCTGCACCGGAAGCTTCCACGATATGGAATATCCCGGTAAACACTCACGCCTTGCAGGGCATACAGCCTGACAAAGGTGTCCGGCTCTGTCAGTTCGATGGATACAAACCGAAAACCAGTCTGCCCGATACGATTGCAGCCGTGGGGAGAAAGCTTCACAGCAAAATCCCGCATCCCATGATCATCGCAGGCTCCCTTTATCCCTGTGGGGGCCATCGCCTCACTGGCCGATTCGCCAAACCGTATGACAGCCGAGACACCGGTCATAATCCCCAGCTTCTGGGTAATCACCTGTAATCCCCCATAAAGTTCCGTTCCAAAATCCAGAAGGATTACTGCACGCTTTCCTTCCTGTGTGGATAAGGTCGTATAATCCCTTCCCCATACATATGCCTGGGTATCCGTATTTTCAAGAACCCATTCTGCACGCTCTACGCCTTCCGATGCATACACAATCTTCTTTGGCATGATCAGATCGCATCGTCTGTCATCCGTCTTGATTGTCCTCATATCTGACAGCATCTCTATTATCCTCCCTTTGGCAAAGCTTTCTCTGATATTATATATCTGAACCCTACAGCATACAATACCTTCCACACAAAGTGACAAAAGGAACACGCTGTTGATTGAATGGTGCGCCGTGGGAAACGCTCACGGATTCCTCTACTCAAACTGTGCTGCGTACAGCTTATAATAAAATCCCTTGCTCTCCATCAGCCTCTCATGACTGCCCTGCTCCACCACATCACCCTGATCTACCACCAGGATATGATCGGCATTCTGGATGGTGGAGAGACGGTGGGCAATGACAAAGCAGGTCTTATCCTTCATAAGCTTCCGCATAGCCTCCTGTATCTTTCGCTCGGTGCTGGTGTCCACGTTGGAGGTTGCTTCGTCCAGGATCAGCATTCTGGCGTCGTAGAGCATGGCTCTGGCGATGGTCAGCAGCTGTTTCTGCCCTTTGCTGATGTTGCCGCCGTCCTCGCTGATGACCGTGTCATAGCCATGAGGCAGACGCATGATGAAGGAATGAATGTGGGCTGCTTTGGCCGCAGCCACCACCTCCTCCATGGTAGCGCCCTCTTTGCCGTAAGCGATGTTTTCAAAAATCGTTCCCTGGAACACCCAGGTATCCTGCAGCACCATGGCGTAGGCGCCCCGCAGGCTTTTTCTCGTATAATCCCGGATATCTGCGCCCTCCACCAAAATGCTTCCGGCATCCACGTCATAGAACCGCATCAGCAGATTGATGATGGTGGTCTTTCCGGCGCCGGTGGGACCTACGATAGCCACTAGCTTTCCCGCCTCCGCCACCAGGCTCAGGTTGTGAAGAATGGTTTTATTTTTTTCATAACCGAAGGACACCTGCCGCAATTCCACATTGCCCTCCACCTGCTTAAGTTCCCTGGCCTGCTCCCGGTCGTTAAGCTCCTCCTCCTGATTCAGCAGCGTAAAGACACGTTCCGCTGCCGCAAGGGCAGAATACAGCTCATTCATCACGTTTGCAATCTCGTTGATGGGACCGGAAAATTTTCTTGAATACAGCACAAAGGAAGATATTTGTCCCAGAGATATCATTTTGAGCATGTATAGAAAAGAACCGCACACTGCCACCAGGCAGAGGCTGAGATTGTTGATAAATCCTACGGTGGGACCGATGGTCACGCCGTAGTAATCCGCGTCATAATAGCCTTCGGCTGCCGCCCGGTTGATCTTATCGAATTTTTCCGCCACCTGCTTCTCGTAGGCGTAGGCCATGATGGTCTTCTGGCCGGAGAACATCTCCTCCACAAATCCGTTCATGATCCCGTAATTCTTAGAACGCTTCACAAATCTCGGCTGGGTCACCTTGCGCATTTTCCCGGTATAGATCACAGCCACCGGAATGGTGATCACCACCACAGCCGCCAGCACCGGAGAGAGATAGAGCATCATGGCAAAGGAGCCTGCCACCGTGACAACGCTGGTCAGAATCTGCACAATATCCGTGGCAAGACAGGTGGTGACCACGTCAATGTCATAGGACACCCGACTGATGATGTCTCCAGCCTGGTTCCGGTCAAAAAAACCTACCGGCAGGCGCAGCAGCTTATCAAACACATCTCTTCTGAGCCTCCGTCCGATCCGGCGGCTCACATTGGTCATGATAATGTTGATGGCTATGGTAAGGGCTGAGGACAGCACATAACAGAACATCATTCGTTTTGCATAGTAATATACCCGGTCAAAATCCACTTTTCCCGCCCCGGCAGCTGCCGCATTGATGGCCGAGCCCGCAAGTCCCGGGCCCAGGAGCGCCAACACATTGCTGGCAAAGCACAGCACAAACACAAGGAGCAGTATCAGTTTATACTGCCCCAGATAGGACAGGAGCCTTTTTAAGGTTCCTCTTGTATCCTTTGGTTTCCTGCGAATGGTATCTCTTGCTGCCACATGAATCACCTTCTTCTCTCGTCTCATCCCATCTGCGTCCGATAGATCTCCTGGTATGGGGCACAGCGCTCCATCAGCTCTTCATGGGTTCCACGGCCGATGATCTTCCCCTCCTCCAGCATGATAATATCGTCGAGACTCATAATAGAGCTGATCCGCTGGGCCACGATGATGGTAGTGGTTCCGGCGTAGTGTTCCCGGATCGCCTTCCGCAGCGCCGCGTCGGTCTTATAGTCCAGGGCGCTGGAGGAGTCATCCAGAATCAGAATCTGCGGTTCAGCCACAAGCGCCCGGGCGATCAGCACTCTCTGGCGCTGGCCCCCGCTTAAGTTAGCCCCGTGGATCGCCGCCTCATGATCGTACCCATCCTCATAGGCCTCGATAAACTCCTTTGCCTTTGCGTCGTCAGCAGCCTTACGGATATGATCCAGCAAAACCCTGCGGCCAAAGGAAATATTTTCTTTCAGAGAATCCGCAAAGATCACATCGTTCTGAAACACCACACCAAACATCCGGTGCAATTCATCCTTGTCGTAGGTGCGCACATCTTTTCCATCAACGAAGACGCCGCCCTCCTCCGCGTCATAGAAGCGCATCAGCAGGTTGATGATGGTGGTCTTTCCGCAGCCGGTAGCCCCAATAATGCCCAGAGAGCCGCCCTTTTTCATAGTAAAGTCAATGTCGGTGAGGCATTTTTCCCGCTGGTGCTCGGCAAATTGGCCGCTTCTCTGCGCCTCCTTATGGTTCGGATATGCCCTGCCAGATGAGGAATCCATCGCACCGTTCTCAAGCCTCTCACTCCTATAATGAAAGCTCACATGGTCGAATACAATAAAGCCTTCCCGCTCCGTAGCTGCCGCCTGCTCCGGCAAAAGAGGAACCAGCTCGTCCTTTGCATTCACCACCGAGGCGATACGGCTGGCGGAAGCGTTGGCCTTTGACATTAGCATGAACACCCGGTTTAGGGCCATAACGCCCATCAGGATCATATTAAAATACGTGAGAAAAGCCAGAATCACACCTGGTTTCGTGACCCCGCTGTTGACGCGGATCGCACCCACGATCACCACGATGGTCAGTCCTACATTTAAGAGCAGCGTCATGATGGGACCCGGCAGGGACATGATGACGCTGGCCTTCACATCCTTTTTCGTCAGCTGATCATTGGACATCCCAAAACGGCGTCTCTCGTAGTCCTCCTTGGACAATGCTTTTACCACACGGATGCCGGTGATATTCTCCCGCATGATCCGCACAAGATCGTCCAGCCCTCGCTGCACCTTGTCGTAGAGGGGAATTCCCTTCATGGACACCCACACCACAGCTGTGATCATGATAGGCGCCATGATACACAGGATAGACGCCAGTCCCACGTCCATGGTCAGCGTGACCGCAATCCCGCCAAGGAGCATAATGGGCGCACGTATCCCCAAGGACTGTCCCGACTGAATGAAGCTCTGGAGATTGTAGGAATCACTGGTCATCCTGGAATTGAGCGAGGGCAGACCGAATTCATCCAACTGGTTCCCGCTGAGATTGACGGATTTCCAAAACAGATCCCGGCGAATCTCATAAGTACTTTCCTTGGCCACCCGGACGGAGAGACGGTTGGCCTTCACATTCAGCTGACGCACCACAACTGCCAGCAGCACCATGACAGCCCCCCAGGCAAGGATCTGCTCCACACGCCTTACGGGCACCACATCATCGATCAGGTGCTCCAGCACATAGGGGATCATCAACTCGCCAAGGGTGCCAAGAAGTTTGATTGTCATCACCGCGGCAACCATTCCACGGTATTTCTTTAAGTAGGAAAATATGAATTTCATACGCTTTACAGCTTCATCGTGAGCTGGATCCTTTTCTTCTTCAGGTCCACGCTCATGACCTTCACTTCTACAATATCGCCTACACTGACCGCCTCCAGAGGATGCTTAATGTAGCGCTCGCAGATCTGGGAGATGTGTACCAGACCGTCCTGATGTACCCCGATGTCCACAAAGGCGCCAAAGTCGATGACATTGCGCACGGTTCCTTTTAGGATCATGCCCGGTGTCAGATCCTTCATCTCCAGTACATCGGTGCGAAGGATGGGCTTTGGCATCTCGTCTCTGGGGTCACGGGCCGGCTTCTCCAACTCTTTTACAATATCCTGCAGCGTGATCTCACCTACGCCAAGCTCCGCTGCCACCTTCCTATAATCTCCGATCTTTTTGGATATGCCTTTCAATCTTCCGCCTTTGATATCCTCCGAGGTGTAACCCAGCTTCGCCAGAAGCTTCTCGGTGGCCTCGTAGCTCTCCGGGTGCACGCTGGTGGCGTCCAGAGGATTCTTGCCGTCCGAAATACGCATAAAGCCTGCGCACTGCTCATAGGCCTTGGGGCCCAATTTGCCCACCTTCAGCAGCTGAGCCCGGGTCAGGAAGCGTCCGTTCTCCTCCCGGTAGGTCACGATATTTTTGGCGATGACCTTGCTGATGCCAGAGATGTATTCCAACAGTGAGGCTGACGCGGTATTCAAATCCACGCCCACCTTGTTCACACAGTCTTCCACCACGCCGCCCAGGGCTTCCCCCAGCTTCTTCTGGTTCATGTCATGCTGATACTGACCTACGCCGATGGATTTAGGATCGATCTTCACCAGCTCCGCCAGGGGATCCTGGAGACGCCTTGCGATGGAGGCAGCGCTCCGCTGTCCCACGTCAAAGTTGGGGAATTCCTCAGTAGCCAGCTTGCTGGCGGAGTACACGGAGGCTCCCGCCTCGTTGACGATGATATACTGCACCGGCTTTGGAATCTCTTTTAACAGATCCACAATGACCATCTCGGACTCCCGGGAGGCGGTGCCGTTGCCCACGGAGATCAAAGAGATATCGTATTTCTGAATCAGCTTTTTTAAGACAGCCTTGGATTCCGCCACCTTGTTCTGTGGTGCGGTGGGATAGATCACTGTGGTGTCCAGCACTTTTCCCGTGGAATCCACAACGGCCAGCTTACAGCCGGTACGGAAAGCTGGATCCCAGCCCAGCACATTGCGGCCTGCAATGGGCGGCTGCATCAGAAGCTGCTCTAAATTCTTTCCGAAGACCTTGATAGCTCCGTCCTCAGCCCGCTCCGTCAGCTCGTTGCGGATCTCCCGCTCGATAGCCGGGGCGATCAGACGCTTGTAGCTGTCCTCCACCACTGCCTGCAAGGTGGGCGTGGTATTTGGATTATTCCGGACAATCACCTTTTTCTCAAGATACTGTAAAATCTGCTCCGTGGGTGCTTCGATCTTCACAGTGAGCACTTTCTCGGCCTCTCCCCGGTTCAGAGCCAGGATACGGTGGCCCGCCAGCTTGGCAATGCCCTCCTCAAATTCATAGTACATCTCGTAGACAGATTCCGCCTCCGGATCCTTGGCTGCGGAGGTGATCTTCCCCACACGCATGGTAGTGTCTCGGATGTATTTGCGGTAGTCCGCCTCGTCGGAAATGTTCTCGGCGATGATATCCATAGCTCCGGCGATGGCTTCCTCCGGGGTATTTACTTCTTTTTCCGGATCTAAGAAGGCGGCAGCCTCCTGCTCCAGGGAGTGCTCCGTCAGCTGGAGCAAAATGATGTTAGCCAGCGGCTCCAATCCTTTTTCCTTGGCAATGGTTGCTCTGGTGCGGCGCTTCGGGCGGTACGGACGATACAGATCCTCCACCACCACCAGGGTCTCGGCCGCCAGAATCTGGGCCCGCAGCCCCTCCGTCAGCTTGCCCTGTTCCTCGATGCTTGCAAGGACGGATTGTTTTTTCTCCTCCAGATTGCGCAGGTAGTTTAAGCGTTCGTAGAGATTCCGCAGCACCTCGTCGTTGAGAGAACCGGTGGCTTCCTTCCGGTATCTGGAAATAAATGGGATGGTGTTGCCCTCGTCAATAAGCTTGACGGCAGCTTCGGCCTGTCCCTTTCTTATTTTTAATTCTTCTGCCAGTTTTGCAATGATATCCATGTTTGATCCC
>CABQGZ010000072.1 GCA_902463835.1 uncultured Lachnospiraceae bacterium | reverse complement strand
AAGTATGACAACCACTGAGAAATTGCAAGAAAGAGGATGGCTGCGGGAAATATGGAGATGCAGACAGGCGTATCTCTTTCTGTTGCCGCTGTTTGCGGGCCTGATCATCTTTTCCTATTATCCGCCCATCTCCGGAATCTGGCATTCGTTTTTTGAATGGGATGGAAGCCGGGAGGGAAGCTTTGTGGGGCTGGGGAATTACACACGATTATTTTCCGATGAGGTGTTTTTGAATTCCATTCCCACCATGTTTAAGATCATGCTGCCCCGGCTGATCATCGGCATTGTGGCGCCGCTGGTCATGGCGGAACTGATCTTTTGTGTGAAGAGGATAAAGCTGCAGGCGGCGTACCGGGTGCTGATCCTGCTGCCCATTGTGGCGCCGGGCGTGGTGGGGCTGCTGATCTGGAAAAATGTATTTGATCCAACCGCGGGGCTTCTGACTGCGCTGGCCAGACTGTTCGGCTTCGTGGCAGAGAACGGTGTGGTGAATTGGCTGGGCGATCCCAGGCTGGTGATATTCTCCATTATATTTATGGGATTTCCGTGGATCGGGGGCACCAGCGTGTTGATCTACACCTCAGGGCTTATGAATATCTCCGAGGATGTATTTGACGCAGCCAGGCTGGACGGCGTAAATATCCTTCAGCGGATACGCACCATCGATCTGCCGCTTATTCGGGGGCAGGTACGCTACTTCTTTATCTTTGGCATCATAAGCAGTCTGCAGGACTACGGAACGCAGATGGTGCTCACCAAGGGCGGACCGGGCTACTCCACCTATGTGCCTGGGTATTATATGTATCTGCAGGCGTTCGGAGCCGGCAATATGGGGTATGCCTGCGCCATAGGAACCACGTTGTTTACTTTTATTATACTGATGACGCTGGTGGGCTTTCGGGTGACCAGAAATAACGATGTATGACGGGAGAGAAGAACGTATGAAGAAAAAAGTAATAAGAAAAAAACTGCCCCAGGTCTGTCTGAATCTGGTCATCCTGTTGCTGTTGTTTCTGACCATCTATCCGCTTGCCATGGCATTGTGGTGTGCGATGAAGTCAGATCTGGCGTACGATGTTTCCAAGTGGTATCCCACGATACCTCTGAGACTCAGCAATATCGCGGTGGCGATGAAGGCGGTATTCCGCTATGTGATGAACACGGTATTTGTGGGTGCGGTGGGCGTGACGGGAAGCCTGATCGTTTCGTCGCTGGCAGCCTATGCGTTTTCCAGAATGCATTTCCCGGGGAGAAAGCTGCTGTACTCCGCCGTCATCTGCCTTATGATGATGCCAGGGATCCTGACGCTGGTTCCATCCTACGTGCTGTACAAGAACATGGGGCTTCTGGACACCTACTGGATTTTGATCCTGCCCATCGTGGTGGGCCAGTCCGTATTCGGCGTATTCTTGCTCACCTCCTTTTTCGAGGGTCTGCCGAAGGACATCTTTGAGGCGGCACAGATCGATGGAGCGGGGCATTTCCGGTGCTACAGCAAGATCGCAGTGCCCTTATGTATGCCCATACTGGGCACGCTGGCCATCATGGAGATCGTAAATGTGTGGAATGATTATATCTGGCCCATGATCACCATACGAGATCTGAACAAGCTGACAATTTCAGCGGGTCTACTGGTGAATTTTGAAAATATGTACAGCTCCAACATGCCGGTTACCTTTTCCGGCTATCTGGTGGCCTCGCTGCCATTGATCCTGCTGTTCATATTTGCAAACAAATATTATGTGCAGGGGCTTGTCAGCTCATCCATAAAAATGTGAATATTGAGGAATTGAGAGAAGATGAATGAAAAAATAGACGTGATAATCGATACGGATATCGGAGGAGATATCGACGACGCCTTTGCCCTCTGTCTGGCGATGAAATCTCCGGAGCTGCATATCCTGGGCGTCACAACCGTATATCAGGATACTGTGCGAAGGGCCAGGATCGCGGCCAGGCTGCTGCGGCTTGGCGGCTTGCCAAAGGTTCCGGTGGCGGCGGGGGAGAGCCATCCCTTAAAAAACAGGGAGGTGTACGGCCAGGAGATTGATTTTACAGAGAAACCGATCAGCTATACGGATGCCTATGAAGCAGAGCCATATTGCTCAGACATCACCGCCGTAGATTTTATCATACGGACATTGGAGGAAGCAAAGAAGCCCATTGTGATCGTGACTATGGGGGCACTTACAAATATCGCCAGGGTTCTCATGAAGAGACCGGACCTGAAGGAGCGGATCGCATTTATTTCCATGATGGGCGGCGCGTTTTCCTTCCGGAATGTGAGCGAATTTAATTTTTCCTGCGATCCGGAGGCGGCGGAGCTGGTGATCGGTTCTGGTGTTGCGATCCGCTGTGTGGGGTTGGACGTCACCTTTCAGTGCGTGCTGGGAAAAGAGGATGTCCGGCTTCTGTGTGAACATCCCCATCCGTGTATCCGGATGCTGATGGATATGAAAAAGGCCTGGGGTCATGACGTATGCCTGCATGATCCGTTGGCATTGGCAGTAACATTTCAAAAAAATCTGGTAACATTGGAAAAGATTCAATGCAAGATCGAACTGGAAGGGAGGTACACAAGAGGCACCAGCGTGAATCTGTCTGATTTTACCTGGAATATTCCCGCGGGCGATTCGAAGTTCGAAGCAGCTTTTTCCGTTGATTCAAAAGCAGTAGTGCAACTATGTATGGAGAGACTGATGTCTTTCTGATAAGACAAATAAGGAGGAATCGAGAATGAGAACAAAGAGAAAAATAATGGCAGCGGTACTGGCGTTTTGTCTGTGCATTGGCGCCGTGGTATCAGGAATATCCGGGCTGCAGGCCCAGGCGGCCACATCCCTTAGTGACTGGCAGGGTTACTGGGGCGATCCGGTGGTGGACGGGGAAGGTATAAGAGTATCCACGAACGCTACCTATACAAAGCAGTTATCCCCGGCTCATATTGAATTTGAACTGAAGATCGGAGCAATGGGCAAGAACACAGACTGGCTGAAGTTTGGCCTGGGAAAATATAAGGCCGATATGGATGGAAACAGCGACGTTGCCGTCCGGTTCTGGAATGTGGACGGTAAGCTGAAAGCGGAGACCCTTCACGGAACCCGTGTGATCGAGGAGAGCAAGGTGGAGACTGGGCTTGGTGTGAATGACAGCTTAAAGGTGGTCATTGCGAAAGCCGATGGCGCAGAAGCCTGGGATGTAACAATCAATGGAACAAAGGTTGCATCCTTCTCTGGAGTTGATTTTACAAAAGACGGCAAGACCTATCTTGGATTTGCTTCCTGGGCAGATACCAGCAGCGGCATAGACCGTGCACAGGCATTGTATTACACGATCAATTCCGTTTCAGATACGGCAGCAGGGGAGGATCCGAAACCAGAAGATCCGAAACCGGAGGATCCAAAGCCGGAGGATCCGAAACCAGATGATCCAAAACCGGAGAATCCGAAACCAGAAGATCCAAAACCGGAAGATCCGGGGACAACAACGATTACGGAGAAGGTGAAGACCGCTGTCTCCATCGGAATGAATGACTGGAATCACTATTGGGCGGATCCCAATGCCAATCCCAAGGGATATCCGCCGGAGGCAGTGTCAGGCGGGATCAAAATCGTTACCAATTCCACCCTGAAGGCGGCAATGAATCCGGAATATATCGAATTCACAATGAAAATCGGGGAATTGAAGGCAGACAGTACAGATTGGATCAAATTTGGATTTGGCGATAACACGAAGGATTATGACAGATGGGCAGGAATCAGTTTTGTGCTTCGGAATGTGGGAGGAAAGCTTGGCGTGGAAGGCTTAAGACCCTCCGTCTTTGATGGAATTGAGTTGGATAATGTCAAGGCGACAGATACGCTGAAGTTTGTCTTTGAGAAAAATGCCTCCGGCATCTGGTCACTTAGCGTGAATGGAAACAAGATAGCAGATCTGGAGAATATCAAGGACGGTGATTTCTGCACAAAAGACGGCAAGACCTATCTTGGCTTTGCCTCCTGGGCGGATACAAGCCTTGGACAGGATCGTACGGAAAAGTTAAACTATACCATTTCATCGGTGAGACATATGACAACGGTGGTAAAGACGGTGGATAAGGACGGCAATGTGGTATCTGTTACGGGAGAAAATGGAGCTGTTATGCCCCAGACCGGCGATGTCAGCCCAATGCTGCCCTGGGTACTCTGCTGCCTGGCAATGGTTTCCCTGGGAGCAGTGCTTCTGGTAAGGAGAAGGGGACAAAGTTCATGAAATGGAATAAAAGGTATGTCATATTAGGCGCAGCGATTGTTCTGTGCATTGGCATGACTGCGGCGACGATAGCGATCACCAGGGGAAAGGACAACCCCGCGGATATCCAGCAGAATGATGGCAGTGGAGAAACGCAGAACCAGGGAGACAAGGTGGATAACAAAGAAATAGACGATAACCAATCCGACGGAAAGCAGCCGGGAAGTGCCGGAACCGGGGATGGGACGCAGAGCAGTACGCAGGAGAATAAGCCCAACGGCACACAGTCTGCGACCGGGAAACCGAATAGGTACATGGGTGTTGGTAAGGATGATGGTGTGACGCCGCCGACGGGAGCGAATGCGTCAAAGCCATCGACGCCGGGAACAAGTACGTCAAAGCCGTCAGACTCCGGAACAGGTACGCAAAAGCCAGGAGGCGACAGCGCTGGGAATGTGGCGATCCTGGACACCTTGGCCGGGCGGAAGGAGACGGCGATATCGAAAGGATACCGCAGCTGGAATTTTGCCGACGGTGCAGAAGGCTTTGCCCTGACGGGAAACCAAGGAGGCAGACTTCAGCAAAAGAACGGCGTCCTGGGATGGGAGATCTCGGATAAGGAGCAGATGGCAACGCCGGAGGGACTGGCAATTCCCACAGCAAGTGTCTCCACCATCGAGCTTCGCCTGATGAGTACAAAATCAAAGACGCTGACGGTGTACTGGAGAGGAAAAGGACAATCCTTTGGGGAAGCAGCGAAGGCTACCATCTCTATTTTGGGGGATTCCAAATTCCACGATTATCAGATTGAACTGGGACAGCACCGGGAGTGGGACGGCCAGATTGATCAGCTGAAGTTTGCTGTTGAGAGCGGCGGAAAAGAGCTTTGTATTGACTATATCCGTCTCTCTGGCATCTATATTGTTCCGTTTCCGTTCTTAAGCGGGAATTATGATCTGGACGTGAAGAGCCTGGAGGAACTTAAGAAGACCTACTCCAATCTTGCGCCAGGGGTTATTCTGGGATTTTCCGCCCGCATTGAGTATCTGGCGGACACCGATGACAGCGGGGATTATGCGCCCTATGCAGGAGCGCCCAGCTATATGAATCTTGTGGATCCACAGTATTATCTGCGTCTGTCCAAGGCTTCCGGTTTGCCAGTGATGGTCTGGCTTCGGGGAGATCCATGGGGCGATTATTACCATGGCGCGTACCGGGAACTGCGGCAGGATGGCAACAACTATATGTGGACCTCTGCCTTGGATGGCTCCCATGTATATAAGCGGGATGAGACCGGCTATGCATACCTTTCCCTGGCTCAGAAGAATCTGGCGGGACAGACGACGGATTACTGGAAAAAGACAGACCATCTGCTGGCTCAGTGTGCCCAGGTGGTAGGAAAGCTGGCAAAGGAGAACCCGGATCATATTCTGGGCGTGACCACCACCTCGGAGTTGAAGTATAACGGGCATCCCAGCACAGAGTCCGGGATCGATCTGGATTACAATCCCAATACGATTCTGGAATTCTCGGAGTATTGTAAAAAGAAATATGGCACGATTGCAAAGCTGAATCAGGCATGCGGTACGAATTTTACCACCTTTACCCTGCGCTCTACGGATTACGATCCAACGACGGTGGAGACCCAGGGAGGCTTTGACGCCCCGCGTGTGCGGGACAGCAAGTCCGCATTTTGGAATCTCTGGAAGGAATTCCGTGTGTCTCAGGTTACGGCTGCCGTGGAACGCCAGGTGCGTATCATCGAGAAGTATCTGGATGCAAAATATATCTATACTCATCAGATTGGCATTGGGGAAGATCCCTTTGTGTCGCCGGAGGAGGCCGGAGATATCGCCGGTTCCAATGTGGGCGTGGATATGTTCAATCATGAGGTAACGCTGCCCATGATCAAGAAGCTTGCCTCCTTTGTGGCGGAGGATCCCTCCCGCACATGGGGCGTGCCGGAGTGGCTCGTCATGCGCACCACTACTTATAATGCCACCTACGCGGCTGTGGAGATCATGGGAGAATACGGCGTCAAATATCTCTGTCCCTTCAACTGGGGCGGTAATGATGACTACGATCTGCGCGGCACACAAGCAGAGAAGGCAATCGTAGATTATCTGCGGAATTTGAAGTAGATGATAAAAGGAAAGTGATAATGTGTTATCTGCGGAATTGAGCGCAGATGCAAAAGAAAAGCAGCCCGCGAATTCTTTTCGTGGGCTGCTCCTTAATGAGGTGCGCCTGGCGGCGCACGTTATTCTGTTATACTACAACTTCCAGTAAGGTTTTTCCCTTGTATTCAATCGTCTTTACTCCGGCATTCTTCTTTTTGTTAAAATTAAAACTAAGAAGATACCCTTTTGGTGTGTGATAGGCGTCCAGATAATCCGCCAGTTGATCTTCCCCTCTGCGGTTGTACTCGTTTCCATGCCAAATCTTGCATTCTACAACAAATTGTTTCCCTAAATAATCAATAACAATGTCAGAACGCATCCTGGTTCTTCTCGGGCAGGGCTTCACGCTGCTGACTATTTTTCTTTAAAGAATCAGTCAGAAAATAATTGTACAGCTGCGTTTCAAAGACGCGGTTTGCAACGGTAACCATATCATTTTTATTCACGATAAAACCAAACATTTTGCCAATATTGACAGGTTTATCATATTCGTAATAGGTGTATTCCTAACCTTCAAACAGAATATGGTTCAGCATTTCATATAATTCCGGATACTCGACAACATGCTTGATCATATCATCGTACAAGGGATTGGGACCTTTTACCAGCAGCTTCACCGCCTCGAGAATGCCGTCTTTTGTCCAGGCAGCCCTTCGATCTGGGAACAGTCTGCTTCCGGCTATTTCTTCATCTGTTTTTTTACAGATGTAAGACACAAGATAAGGGTAACCGTTTGTATATTCATAAATCAGGTCGGCAATCGCGAGTATGTCCATACCGGTATGATAATCTTTTTCATATTCTTTTAACATGCCGGCAATTCCGTTGGCAGAAAAACTCATGTCTACATCAAAATCAGCAGCAATGTTCCAGGGGCTGTTATATTTGGATTCCTCCTTCGGATGCAGCTTTAACTTTAAATTTTTAATGTCGTAGACGCCGGCGAGGACGACAGATTTAAACGTACAGCCTTTTCCAAGCTTTTGCTTTAAGTATTTTTCACGGAGCAAGCCAAGAAAGGAGAGGAAAATCTGGTTATCCGAATTTTTATCTACTTCATCGACCATCAGAATTACTTCTTTTCCACAGCTTTTGCAGAAGTTTGTAATTTTTGTATTCAGGGAATCCAATGGCAAATCCCTGTGCCAATGTATACAGAGATACGAAGCAATCATCCGCAGCTTCAAAACTGATATCCAAAACAATATACGTTTCTTTTAATTTTTGATAAAGCTGTTCCAGAGTCGTTGTCTTTCCATACTGGCGGGCACGGTTCATGGTAAAATATTCGCCGTTCTCAATATATGTTTCAATGATATGATTTACAGTATCACTGGTGTCTACCATATAGTGAAGTGCAGGGACGCAAACCCCGGTGGTATTGAATTTCCTATATTTTGCCATACGCATATCTCTCCTTTCCGCTCAGCTGTTACAGCAACGCCCCATAGATTTCCCGCTTGGAGACGCCCCGATCCTTTGCCACCAGCTTCATGGCGTCCTTCCGGGGTATCCCCTGGCTCTCGTAGAAGGCCATGTGCTCCTCCACAGACATGGCTTCGAAGGCCTGCCGGCTTTCCTCAACAAGTTCTTGCCGGCTCTTACCTTCCAACACCAGCACATATTCCCCCCGGGGCTCCTGTTCTTCATAGTATGAGACAGCCTCCTTAAGGGTGGTGGGCTGCACGGTCTCATATCGCTTCGTCAGTTCCCGGCACAAGGTAATTCTTCGGTTCCCCAGTACCGCCAGAAGTTCTTCCAGGGTCTTTTTCAGGTGATGGGGGGCTTCATATAAAATGATAGTGCGCGTCTCTGTCTGCAAGCTCTCCAAAACAAAGGCGCGCTCCTTTTTATCCCTGGGCAGGAATGCTTCAAAACAAAAGCGTCTGGTGGGAAGCCCCGACAGCGTCAGCGCTGTGATGCATGCGGCAGGTCCAGGCAGGGAAGTCACTTCGATACCCTCCTCCAGGCAGATGCGCACCAGATCCTCCCCCGGGTCGGAGATGCCGGGCGTTCCTGCATCGGTGATCAGGGCGATGTTTTGCCCGGATTTTAGCTTTTCGGCCAGCTGATAGGCCTTGTCAATCTTGTTGTACTCGTGGTAGCTGGTCATGGGCGTCTTTATGTCGAAATGGTTCAGCAGCTTGATGGAATTGCGGGTGTCCTCAGCGGCGATCAGGTCTACAGTCTTTAGGGTGTTGATTACCCGGAAGGTGATGTCTTCCAGGTTGCCGATGGGGGTGGCGCATAGGTATAATTTTCCCTGCATGTGGGTCTAGCCTTCTTTCTGGTAGTCGCGATTTTGGTTGCCGGAAGTTTCCGCCCCGGGGAAAGGCTATGCCTTCGTCAGACGCGCTCTCGCTCCATGCACAAACGTAGCGGACACTAATCTCGCGTGCCGTTTATCACGACCCGCTCGCTAAGTGCCGACGTTTTGCAAGGGTCTGATGAAGGCATAGCCTTTCTCCGGGGCTGTGTTACTGGCGGAAATCTAAAATGTGTCTGTTCTTAATAGCCATATATGTCATAAATTTCTGGAGTGTATACGCCAGGTTTTTCGTATACAATTAAGGGTTTTTCCACGGTAATCCTGGGATTCCCTCCACGGAGGCCTTCGATCAGCACCATGTTCGGTTCCTTATCTACGAAGGGATATACCAGCTTCATCCGCTTGGGCTCGATGCCGTACTTGCACATGGAGCACATGATCTCTGCCAGACGAAAGGGCCTGTGTACCATGTAGAAGCGGCCTTTCGGCATCAGTAGTTTTGCAGATTCCCGGATCACATCCTCCAGGGTACAGAGGATTTCATGGCGTGCGATAGCCTTCGCCTCATTGGGGTTGGTCAGCCCGTGGCTTCCTGTCATGTAGGGAGGATTGGTGGTAACCACATGAAAAGACGATGCCCCGAACATCTGGGAAGCGTCCTTGATATCACCCTGAACGATGGAGATTTTGTTTTCCAGCTTATTGTACGCCACACTGCGTGTAGCCATATCCACATTCTCCGGTTGAATCTCCAACCCGGTAAAATGCTCTCCCTGGGTCTTGGCTTCTAATAAAATTGGAATAATGCCATTTCCGGTTCCAAGGTCAATAGCCCGCTCCCCACATTTTACTTGAGCAAAACCAGACAACAAAACCGCGTCCATCCCAAAGCAAAACCGATCTGGATTCTGAATAATAAAATAGCCATTGCGATGCAATTCGTCCAGCCGTTCTCCTGGCAGCAACGATACAGACATAGCAAGTCCCTCCTATTTATCCTCCAGCGCCGCCAGCTCCTTCATCTCCTTGGCAGAAAGCTTCCGTTCCTTTTTCTTCTTGGGCTTAAACCGCAGCTGGTTCACCCGGTACTCCCGGATCTCCTTTTCATCGTCCACTTCCACCAGCACCTTCACCGTCTGCCGAAGCACATTGACACTCTGAACCTCTCCCTTCAGCCGGTCGTCGGTGGTGACAAAGTCCCCCACATTCGGCAGGCGGCTGTTCAAGTATTCGTAGGTCTCCTCCTCATTTTTTAGGCAGCACATAAGCCGTCCGCAGACACCGGAGATCTTGGTGGGATTTAGGGACAAGTTCTGCTCCTTGGCCATTTTGATGGAGACGGGAGCGAAGTCGGACAGGTAGGAATGGCAGCACAGGGGGCGTCCGCAGATGCCCACGCCGCCTAAGATCTTGGTCTCGTCCCGGACGCCGATTTGCCGCAATTCGATACGGGTGCGGAACACCGCTGCCAGATCCTTCACCAGATCCCGGAAATCGATCCGTCCGTCCGCGGTAAAATAGAACAGCAGCTTATTGCCGTCAAAGGTATATTCCGCATCCACCAGCTTCATCTGCAGATTGTGCTTGCGGATCTTCTCCTGGCAGACCTTGTAGGCTTCCCGCTCCTTCTCCTTGCTGCGGGCTTTGTTCTTCTCGTCGTCCTTGGTGGCAATGCGCAGCACCTGCTTTAAGGGTTGGGTCACCTGGGATTCGTCCAGCTCTTTGGGTCCCATGACCACAGTGCCGAACTCCACGCCTCTGGCGGTCTCCACGATCACATGGCTGCCCATCTTCAAATCGAACCGGGAGGGGCTGAAATAGTACATTTTTCCGGCCGGGCGGAACCG
>CABQGZ010000071.1 GCA_902463835.1 uncultured Lachnospiraceae bacterium | reverse complement strand
TGGCGAGTAGAAGTAAGTTAGAAATGGAAGTAATTTAATGTAAATATCTTTTAATGAAAGTAGGAGGAAGAAGCAATGAGAGAAACAGAACGATATGAGGCACCCGGAATGGAGATTATTTTGATGAGCCGGGCAGATGTGATTACGTTGAGCAATGGAACAGGCGGAGGGCCGGAGATAGATCCGAACCGCGTTAACGCGATTGGGCTGGACACGTGGGGAGACTAGTACAATATTGATATGAGGAAAAGCTAGATTTCTGCCAGAATTATAGTTACAAAAAACAATGGAAAACAGGAGGAAGGATCATGAAAAATCAGATGATGAGGAAGCTTTTGAAAAGGACAGCGGCTATTTTGCTTGCGCAGGCATTGGTGGTGGCAGGCGTGTGTCTGACGGAAAACGGTTCTGCGGTACAGGCGAGCCAGACAACAGAGAATACGGAAAGCATTTACAAGGAACAGCTGGAGGTCAGTCACTATATCCAGGGGGAAAAGAGAACAGCTCCAAAACCGACGAAGGATGGTTACCGGGACTGGATATTTGCAGGGTGGTTTACAGATGAAGCCTGCAGCACAGCCATTGCGAAAGACACGGTAAGCGGCGTATATTATGCGAAATTTGTGCCGGCGGAGCTGTTGAGTGTGAGATGCCAGACACTGAAAGATACAGATGCGGCTGCCAGGAACAGTAAGCTTAGAGTTGTCTCTACCGTAGATAATCTGAATTACAATCGTGTGGGCTTTGCGTTCAAGATGGGAGATAAAAAATCATTTGAATTTGACACCACAACTGTGTACCAGCGTATTGAGGAGGTGGCAGGCGGTGTGTCCTTTGATTATGTGCCAAAGGATTTCCATCCGCTGGCTGGCTATTTCACAACAGTGACCCTGATCAACATTTCAAACGAAGATTTTCAAACAGGATTTCTTATCAGCCCTTACTGGGAGACCAGGGATGGAACCGTGGTGTATGGAGTGAGCAGATATGCGCGGATCGAGGACAGTTATCGGAACATTGTCAATGTACCGGTAAGACTGTACACGGATCAGGAGGCAGCGGCCGGTTACCTTGAGGTGGGTTATGACAGCTCCATCTATGAATATGTTGGCTGTGACACCGGAACTGTGTATGAGGAGATGGAGGCGGCCAACAGTGACGGCAAAGTTCGCTGTGTTGGCAATGTGGCAGATATAGCCGGCAATGCAAAAGCAGACGGGATGTATATAAACCTGAGATTTCAGGTGATGGCGGGTGAAAGTATTCCCCCTGCCGGCAGTGTGTTTTCTGTCCTGGAAGAGCGGTTCGTAGACAGGGAGGAAAATGCAGTGGGATTGGCGGTGTCCGATGTTATATACAAGAAGCTTACAAAGGGATCCGGAGCTGGAAATTAGAGGCGGTCGGTATGAGGAAAGGGATATGATCTGGAAAAATGTAGAGATACATAATGTGGAAGAGCTGATCGAGAAGGACGGAGGCGTTACCTGGAGGCGGATACCCGCAAGTGTGAGGGAACGGATGGAGACTGAAGCCGGAAAGAATGCTGCGGTAAGCGCGACGGGAGTGGAGCTGCGGTTTGTGATGAAAAGCGAAGAGGTTAAGATCCGTATGTCCTCGGAATCGACAACCGCAGTTTTCCATGTTTTCCGGGGCGCCATTCAGGGCGGATATGAGGACCACGAAACAAGTAAGCATGTGTCCGGCAAGCCGCAGGACTTTGTGATTCACAGATCCGGGAATCTGGAATTGCTTCGGAATGTAGCGGAGGAGTTTGGGCAGGAGTGGGATCCTGCGGTGGTTCGCGTGATCTTTGACCGGGGTGGGTATACGCTATATGATATCGAGGGGGAGGTGGAGCCACCAAGACCGGAGCAATGTCCCTCCAGGACGATGATGGCATATGGATCCTCCATAACCCACGGCTCCAACTCCATAGACGCCTCCCATTCCTGGGTATGGCAGGTTGCAGAGCACCGAAAGATGGATCAGCGAAATCTGGGAATAGCTGGCGGCTGTGCCATGGAGCCGGAGATAGTGGAATATATTGCAGCTGAGGGAGAGAAGAAGCGTTGGGATCTGGCACTTCTGGAGCTTGGAATCAATGTTCTGGACTGGCCGGAAGAAAAGATTCACACAAGGGTTGAAAATACGCTGGCACAGATTGCAGGGCGCAACCCGGATAAGCCCATTTATGTGATTTCCCCGTTCTATTGCTTTGATGATTATTATCGCAGAGGAAATGCACAAAGATGGCGTGAGATCATTGCAAAGGAGGCAGCGAAGTCGGGGCTTCCCAATGTAACCTACATAAACGGGCTGTCTCTGCTGGAGAATATGTCACTGATCTCTGCCGATGCGGTACATCCCAATATCTATGGAGTACAGCAGATTGCAGAGCGTCTGATAAAATATCTGGAGCGGTCATAACGGAAGAAAGGGAATACAAGGGAAAATTATTTATGGTAGGGAGATATGAGATAGATCTGGAAAAGAAGATAGAGGATATTCTGCAGAGGATGAGCCTGCGGGAAAAGATCGGACAGATGAACATGATCTGCAGTCCGGAAGCGGAGGCCGATCTGGAGCCTATCATGAACAGAATCCGAAAAGGAGAATTGGGAGCCTTGATCCTGGCAAACAGTTCCACTGCCGGAAACGATCCTCAGGAAAGAGTGAATACGGCGCTTTGCAATAAGCTGCAGAAGGCAGCGATAGAAGAAGGCCCCCATGGGATTCCGCTTTTATACGGCAGGGATGTGATACACGGACACAAGACAGTGTATCCCGTCCCACTGGCTATGGCGGCTGCTTTTAACGATGCCCTTGTGAAGGAGGCCTACCGCCATACAGCAGTGGAGGCGACTGCGGAAGGAATCCACTGGACCTTTGCGCCTATGCTGGATCTGTGCCGTGATCCGCGCTGGGGCAGGATCATAGAAGGCACTGGTGAGGATCCCGTGGTGGGAAGGCATATGGCAAGAGCAATTGTTGAGGGCTTTCAGGATGGAAATGTGGCGCAAGAGACCTCCATGGTCACCTGTCCAAAGCACTTTATCGGATATGGGGCCTCCGAGGGAGGGCGCGATTACTATCGCACTGAGATTTCGCCGTACAGTCTTTACAATTATTACCTGCCGGCTTTTCGTGAGGCGATTTCGGCAGGGGCAGATACGGTAATGTCTTCCTTTAATGACATCAATGGCGAGCCTGTTTCCGGGAGTCATTATTATCTGACAGAAATACTGCGTGAATATCTGGGATTTCAGGGCTTTGTTATTTCCGACTGGGGCGCTGTGGCACGGCTGAAGAGTCAGGGAGTAACCGATAACGCTGCTGATTCTGCCATGCTGTCTGCGAATGCCGGAGTGGATATGGATATGTGCGACGAATATTATATGAATCATTTGGAAGCTCTTGTGGAAGAGGGAAAGGTATCCATGGATACGATAGACACTGCAGTGAAGCGCATCCTCAGAATCAAATTCAAGAAAAACCTGTTTGACCAGCCATATTGCAAAATGCCTGTGATTGACAGAACAGCACATATTGCACATGCCAGAAGGCTTGCGGGGGAATGCATGGTTCTGTTGAAAAATGAGCATGGCGCCCTGCCGCTGAAAAAGGGACAGAAAATCGCGCTATTGGGTCCCTTTGTGCATGAGAAGCGTGCGCTGCTGGGAAGCTGGTGTCTGGCGGGGGAACAGGAAGGGCAGCTGTCCTTTTATGAAGCCATGGAGGAGGCAGTGGGGAAGGAGCAACTGCTCACGGCAGCAGATCTATCCGGTCTGTATGACAACACGGCAAGAGTCATGTATCAGGCCGATGTGGTACTTCTGGCGCTGGGGGAGAGCGAGAAGGTGACTGGTGAGATGCGTTCTGTTTGTGAGCTTACACTTTCGCCTGCACAGATGGAGCTGATTCGAAAAGCGCGGTATTCGGGAAAACGGGTGATAGGCGTATTTTTCTGCGGGAGGCCTCTGGCGATGGAGGGTATGGCAGATCTTCTGGATGCAGTTATTTATGCCTGGCATTCAGGAAGCGAGGCTGCGCATGCGGCGTGCGATATTATTTTTGGAGATGTGGTTCCCAGTGGGAAGACGCCGGTTACGTTCCCCAGAAGGTCGGGGCAGGTGCCGTTGTACTACAACACAACAAAGAATATTTTCAGCGGATATTACGGGGGCAAGTCCGAAATGAAGTACGATGACAGCATAGGATCTTGTTATTATCCCGTTGGGTACGGGCTTTCTTACACAGAGTTTGGTTACTCCAACATCCGTCAAAGCTGTGAGAAGCTCTCCGTGGAGGAATTGCAGCAGGGGAAAAAGCTCCGGTGCAGTATCGATCTGACGAATCAGGGCACATATGATGGAAAAGAGGTTGTACAATTATACATTCATGATGTGACGGCAACCTACATGCGCCCAATTCGGGAACTGAAGGATTACCGGAAGCTGCTGTTGAAGGCCGGTGAGACGCAAACGGTGGAATTTGAACTAGGATATGATGAACTGGGATATTATAAGCCCAACGGGGAATACATTGTGGAAAAAGGAGTAGTTGAGGTTTTTGTTGGTTCAGATTGTACCACAGAGAATCACATTGAATTGTATATCGTTTAGGAAGAAAAGTATGTATGAAAAGAAAAAAGCGAAGGAGAGCGGAGGCATGAAAAAGATAACGTTTATCGGAGCGGGCAGTCTGCAGTTTACATCGAAGACAACCAGAGATTTATTGACATTTCCGGAGTTTCAGGACTGTGAAATCGCCCTTATGGATATTAATCAGGAAAATTTAGACAATATATATCAGGTCTGTCTTAGAATTAAGGAGGCCATGAGTTGCCCGGATTGCAGGATTACCAGGACAACCAGCCGCGCGGAGGCACTGCGCGGGGCAGACGGAGTGTTATGTACGGTTTTTAATGGCGATGTGGACATCTGGCGCCACGATATAGAAATTCCCAAGAAGTACGGAGTCGATATAAATGTAGGGGACACCAGAAGTGTATCAGGTATTTTCAGAGCCCTTCGGAATATTCCGCTGATGCTTGATATCTGCAGCGACATTGAGAAATATTGTCCAAAAGCAGTCTTTTTGAATTATACCAATCCCATGGCTATGCTCTGTAACGCCATGCAGCGGTATTCCAATGTGGAGGTGACAGGTCTTTGCCACAGCGTTCAGGGAACCATAGACATGCTGGCAGGTTGGCTGGAGGTGCCGGTGGAAGAAATTGTATACAAATGTGCAGGAGTCAACCATCAGGCGTTTTATCTGGAATTAAAGTATAAGGACGTGGATCTGTATCCAAAGCTGCGGGAGTTGATGAAGAATCCACAGATCTATAACCAAGAACAGGTGAGAAATGAGATGTTTCTTCAATTGGGATATTATGTGACGGAATCCAGCGGCCATAACTCGGAATATAATCAATGGTTCCGAAAGCGTCCGGATCTGATTGAAAAATACTGTACTCACTCCACTGGCTGGAATCCAGGGGAATATGCGTATTCCTTAAAGCTTCGCACGGAGCGGGCGCTGGATCCCGGAAAGCAATACCGGGAATGGCTGGAAAATGAGATCGACACGAAAAAGAGTATGGAATATGCAGCCGATATCTTTAATGCTCGTTTCGGAGACGAAAGGCCGTTCATTTTCAACGGAAATGTACCAAATCAGGGTTCCATACCGAACCTGCCCTTTGACGCATGTGTGGAAGTGCCGGTGGTAGCTGACCGGATGGGATTTAAGACCACCATAGCGGGACCATTGCCGGATCATCTGGCGATCCTTGTGAATACCACGGCACGAATCGAAAATCTTGTGGTGGAGGCCGCCATGAGAAAAGATAGGGAAGCGGTATATCACGCGGTGTGTATGGATCCGTTGACCTCCGCAGTGTGCTCTCTGGAAGAAATCCGGCAGCTGTGCGATGAATTGTTTGACGTCAACAGAGAGTATCTTGGGGATTATAAGTAACAGTTCAGTCATAGCGACATAACGGGTCAATGGCACAGACGGAACGGTTAAGATTTTTGCTGCAAAAAACGACAGAAATATTGACAAAGATAAAATAACACGGTAAAATATAACACAGTTCGACACGATGAATTTTATTGAGGTATGAAAAAGAAAGGGGTAATAGTATGTCAGACAAAAGAAAGAAGCAAGTGATCATAATCGCATCGGCTGTGATCGTATTGGCGCTGGTTGTTACAGCAGTGGTCTTGGTGAACAGGAACCAGAAGCCAGGTGATTCTGATAAGCCAACGACCTCCCAGGGAGACAAGAATGATTCCAAGGACAAGAATGACGATAAGAATGGGTCGGAGAATAAAGGAGAATCTGATAAGAAGGATGATTCTTCCAAGAAGGACGACAATGAGTCCGGTGGCTTGCAGGTATCCGATGGGAATGATAACGCCGGGGATGATAACACCATAGACGTAGGTGAGTTTTTTGATGATTCTAAGCCAGACGGGAATGGCGGCGGTACATCCGGCGACAAGCCGTCCGGGAATGGTGGCCGTGGATCCAATGATAAACCTGGCCAGGGAGACGACAACCCGGGCAATGATAAACCAGGAACAGAAGACCCTTCCGGGGAAGCCTGGGGACCGCTGTTTTAACAGAGAGTACATGATTATATAGAGCGCAAAATGAGGATGGCATTTGGCCATCCTCATTTATATGGAAAGATTGTAAAAAAATCTCTCGACAATTGGGCAAAATACCATTACAATGGAGTAGGACTGTCAAGAAAGCCCAGGGAACGTGAAACGTGTCGCGGGTGGAAGACAGTGATACACAGGACAGAACACGAGAGAAAAGAGGAAAACGAATATGGGCGGCTTTTTTGGCGTAGCTTCACAGCAGGATTGCGTATTTGACTTATTTTTTGGAATTGACTATCACTCCCACCTGGGGACAAGACGAGGTGGAATGGCAGTGTATGGGAAAAAAGGATTCAACCGTGCCATTCATAATATTGAAAACGCTCCTTTTCGGACGAAATTCGACAAGGACGTCAGCGAGATGGAAGGGTATCTTGGTATCGGATGTATCTCAGATTACGAGCCGCAGCCCCTGATCATTCGATCTCATCACGGTACCTACGCCCTTACAACGGTAAGTAAGATCAATAACAGCCAGGAACTGGTGCAGCAGCTTTTTGAACGGGGGCATTCCCATTTTATGGAGCAGAGCGGGGGAGAGATCAATGCCACAGAGCTGGTGGCAGCCCTGATCAATCAGAAAGAGAACCTGGTGGAGGGTATCCAGTATGCCTTGGAGGCTGTGGACGGATCGCTGTCCCTGCTGTTGATGAACCAGGCGGGACTGTATGCGGCAAGAGATAAATACGGCAGAACACCGGTGGTGATCGGGAAGAAGGAGGATGCCTTCTGTGTGTCTTTTGAGGACTTTGCCTATCGCAATCTGGGATATTCCGATTACAAGGAACTGGGACCTGGCGAAGTGGTGGTAGTGACGGACAAGAATTGTATCACCATGGCAAAGCCTGGAGAGAAGATGAAGATATGTACCTTCCTCTGGGTATACTACGGATATCCAGCCAGTTCCTACGAGGGTATGAACGTGGAACAGATGCGCTACAACTGTGGGAAGCGGATGGCGAAACGGGATGATGTGAATCCGGACATTGTTGCCGGAGTTCCGGACTCTGGTGTACCCCATGCCATTGGATATGCCAACGAATCCGGGGTACCGTTTTCCAGGCCCTTTATCAAATACACTCCCACCTGGCCCAGATCCTTCATGCCAACCATCCAGAGCAAGCGGGATCTCATCGCCAAGATGAAGCTTCTGGCGGTGGAGGACCTGATCAAGGATAAGAGCATGATCCTGATCGACGACTCCATAGTGCGGGGAACCCAGCTTCGGGAGACTGCGGAGTTCCTCTACCGAAGCGGTGCCAGAGAGGTGCACGTCCGCCCTGCCTGCCCACCCCTGTTGTACAGCTGTAAATATCTGAACTTTTCCCGTTCCACCTCAGAGATGGATCTGATCACTCGCCGTGTCATTGAACGGCTGGAAAATGGCAATGTGACTGAGGAGGCCTTAAAGGAATATGCCGATCCGGAGTCGGAACGCTATCAGAGCATGGTGGAGGAGATACGCAAAGAACAGAAATTTACATCCTTGCGCTTCAACCGTCTGGATGACATGCTGGAAGCCACGGGTGTAGACAAATGCAAGCTCTGCACCTACTGCTGGAATGGGGAGGAGTAAATGCTGTTTTGACGCAGGAAGGCCTATTTAGTTTTTAAGCAGCCCCGCATACGCAAAGGCCTGATACAGCCCATCCTCGTTCAACGGCTTTGTCACATAATCCGCAACAGCCTTGACGGCATCGTTTCCATTTCCCATGGCGATGCCGCAGCCGGCGAATTGGAGCATCTCGATATCATTGTCACTGTCTCCGATGGCAATGACATCATCCTTTTCCAGACCACATACATCCAGGATGCTGCGTATCCCCTCCGCCTTGTTGACTACAACAGGAGATATCTCACCGGCGATCTTCCCGCCGCAGGGAATGCTGGAGGGAACGATATAGAAGCATGTTCCCCAGGTCTCCTTCAAATCCTCCAGGGAGAGCGTGTCACTGAAAAACAGCATTTTTTCAATCTCAAACGCATCCAGCGGCGAGGTGATGAGGGAAGGTGGTGTGGATACCAGCTTTTTTGCATTTTCCCCCAGCGCGTGCTGAATATCCTTGCTGATCTGTTCAAATTCCGCAGCACACTGCCGCAGGATATAGCTGCCTTTGTGAGTCATCAATTCAAATACGCAGTTGTGCTTTATCAGGTACTCACACAAGGAAAGGTAGGTGAACTGGGTGATAAATTTGTGGCGCAGACATTCTCCTTCATAAGTGACATAGCTGCCGGAGCCGGATATAATGCCATCGAATTCCATATCTGGAAGGACTGGTGCAATCTGAAAAAGCGGCCGCCCGCTGCTGATACAGACCTTATGGCCATTTTCACGGGCTTTCCTTATAGCTGTTTTTGCAGATTCCGGGATAGTTCCATTAAAATTGCGGATGGTTCCGTCAATATCTAAAAATACAAGTTTCATTTTTTAATTCCCCCTTATCGCTTGCAGTAATTTCAATAAAAGACATACAATGCAATGATTTATGGTTCAAGTTTTCCCACTTTCATTCGGTTCATGCACTAATAATAGCTAATTATACCATGGAATGTAAAAAAATGTATGAATTCTTTGTAAAAAAATTCTGAATTAAGTGTTTAAGTATGGAAAATAATCTTTTGTTTGCAAGATAGGTGCTTTTGGTGTATCATGAAAGACAGGGTTCATAGAGAAAAGTGGTATAGAAATTTATAGGATCGTGAAAAAGACAGGGAAAAAGTATGAACAGTACCAAGGAAAAAAATAATTTTAACAGGAAAAAAATAAAAGGTTGTATGCTCGTGACTCTTATTGGACTTCTTGCAGTCATTGCAGCTGTTTGGGGAATTCAAACCTGGCTGGTCGTTCAGCCGTATATCAATCTCCCCAAGGTGACAAGGGCGGATCTGGATGCACTGCAGCTGGATGGATATGACAAGGTGATGTTCGTGGCTCATCCAGATGATGAGTTGCTCTGGGGCGGACAGCATCTAATCGAGGAGGATTATCTGGTGGTATGTATCACCCGGGGAGATGATAAGATTCGACGGGCAGAATTTGAGACGGTGATGCAGGCCACGGGAGATAAAGGACTGATTTTGTCCTACCCGGATAAGCTTGGTTCAAAGCGAAGTGACTGGAAGCGGTGGAGGGAGGACATCGAGGCGGATATTGCCACTGTGCTGCAGTATAAGGAATGGGAGCAGGTAGTAACTCATAATGAAAAAGGTGAGTACGGGCATCAGCATCATATCATGACCCATGAAAGTGTGGCAAAGGAATATGATGTCACCGGCTGTCAGGCGAAGCTCTATTGGTTTGGGACATACTATGTGGTTGACAAGATTCCCTACGACCTTTCGGAGATGGACAAGTCCGTATACAATGAAAAGCGTGAGATTGCAAGATATTATGCGAGTCAGCGTTCCACCTTTCGGAAGCTGTATCACATGATGCCCTATGAGCACTGGACAGCGGCGGAGTAAGGATTATGGAATCTGATAGGACAGAGCCATAATTTACGATAACGTAACATAAGAGACGGAGGAACAAAATGGATACAAAAAATTATCTGACACCCCAGGAGGTTCTGGATGCTACCATTGCAAGCGGAGAAAAGAAAGCCAGGCTTCCCATCTGGCAGATGCTGCTGCTGGCCATTCTGGCAGGTGCTTTTATTGCCTTTGCAGCGGAGGGCTCCAACATGGCGGCCTATGGCCTGTTGGCAGAGCCGAAGACCTACGGATTGGGCCGCGTGGTCTCGGGGGCTGTCTTCGGTGCAGGCCTCATGATGGTAGTATTGGCCGGAGGAGAGCTCTTTACCGGTAATTCCCTGATGGTTGCTGCTGCGCTGGAAAAGAAGATAAAAGTGAGAGGCCTTCTGAAAAACTGGCTGATCGTCTATCTTGGAAATCTTCTGGGC
>CABQGZ010000070.1 GCA_902463835.1 uncultured Lachnospiraceae bacterium | reverse complement strand
ATTTTTTGCCCGCCTCACCTTCTTTTCGATCTTGCCCCCGTCCCATTTAAATGTAATCACCCATGATAAAAACAGTCCTTGGACATGACGAAATGGCAGACTGAAAGTCTGTCATTTCGTCAAACAGTATGGGGAGGCAAGTAACTTTGTTATTATCTCTCAGCCCTCCAGCCCCTCAGAAAAACCGGATTCGATCAATTCGATCAGCGTATCCACGGCCTGTTTTTCATCTTCACCCTCTGCGCTGACGCACACCTGTGTTCCTTTGGAGAGCGCCTGCGTAAGCAGCATCACAATGGACTTTGCATTCACGGTTTTTTCGCTGCTGACGCGGCCAATAGTAATGTCGGATTTAAAATTAGCAGCACACTTGACAAAATCCGAAGCAGGTCTGGCGTGCAGGCCGGTGGGATTAAGAATAGTAGCTTCTCTTTTATACATATCGCAGCAACTCCTTATCGTATCAGTTAAGGGAAAATTCTCTTTGGAGGTATTCTTCAACTTCCTTGCCAGTGCACATTCCACACACCTTTTTTGCTGCCGCCTCCGCCTCTTCCATTGACACCAGGCTCAGCGACTCCTTCACCCGGGGCAGGGCATCTGCGCCCATGCTCAGCTTACGCAGTCCCAGTCCTACCAGCAGCACGGCAACGCGGGCGTTTCCGCCCAGCTCACCGCACAGGCTCACAGGCTTATTCCGCGCCGCAAAGGCTTTTGCCACATACCCGATCAGCCGAAACATCGCAGGGTTACAGGATTGATAGTATTCCGAAACCTCCGGGTTTAGGCGATCTGCCGCCATAAGATACTGGCAGAGATCGTTGGAGCCGATGCTGGCAAAATCCACCTCTTCGGCAGCCCGATCCGCCAACAAAGCGATAGAGGGGATCTCGATCATAATCCCCAGCTTAACATCCGGGGCATAGGCAATTCCGTCCCTGTCAAGCTCCGCCTTTACCTCGGCCAGCACACCCTTTGCACGATAGATGTCGTCCATGCTGCCCACCATCGGCAGCATGAGCCACAGTCTGCCGCAAACAGAGGCACGCAGAGCAGCCCGCAGCTGCGTTTTGAATATATCCCTTTGGTCGAAGCATAGGCGCAGCGCTCGCTTTCCGAGAAACGGATTCTCCTCCTGTGGCAGATCCAGACACGGCGTCTGCTTATCTCCGCCGATATCCAGTGTACGCAAGATCACAGGCTTGTCGCCGAAGGCTGTAAGCACACGGCTGTACTTATCCACCTGCTCCTCTTCATTCGGCAGGTCAGCTCGCCCCATGAACAAAAATTCCGTGCGGAACAAACCCACACCGTCGGCAAACTGTGCGTAGGCCAATTCGTCTTCGCTGCCGGAGGCGATATTCAGGGTCAAATCAATGCGTGTCCCATCCCGCATAACGGCATCCTTATCGAGGTACTTTGCCGTAATCTCCGCGCGCTTTCTGTAAGCTGCCGACTTCTCTGCATATGCGTCCAGCGTGGGTGCATCAGGCTCGGCTATGAGTACGCCGTCGCAGGCATCCACTACCAGCGTCTGCCCGTTATCGATCTCGTTCAAAAACGCCCCCACGCCCAACAGTGCAGGGATCCCATAGCTGCGGGCAATGATTGCAGAATGGGCGGTTTGTCCGCCCTTTTCGGTGACAATGGCCAAAATCATGTTTCTATTCAAAGATGCCGTGTCCGACGGAAGGAGATCTGCTGCCGCCAAAATACTCGGTTCTTTGATCTCCGGCAGACTCGCGTCCTTGCCGGAGCAGATTCTAATCAATCTGGAACAAACATCTTCAATATCTTTGGCACGCTCCTTGAAAACCGGGTCGCCCATTCCGTCCATAATGGCAGCGTACTGGTTGTAAACGCAGGATATAGCCTCATCCAGCGGCTTCTCTCCGGAGGAAACCATAGTTTTGATCTCATCGTCCATGACGACATCGTCCAGTATGTCCTGGTGTGCCTCAAAGATAGGCGCTTGCTCTGCATTACCGTCCGATAGCTTTGCCTTCAGGGCTGAAAGCTCATCCGCAGCGCGCCGCTTGATGTCGGTGTATGTCTCCAGCTGCTGCTGAACGGATATACCGGCAAAACACTGCCCCACCGTCAGCTCTGCAGGCCTGTAAACCAAAACCGGGCCAATGGCCACGCCGTCAGATCCGCTTATTCCGCTAAATTCTTTCACGAACACCCCTCATTTCCTGCCGACGCACAGAATCCTTTTGGTTCACCGTGCCCGGCCTGTTCATACCATTGTGGTGCAGATGCTCATAGCCTCCTGAGAGGTATCCATTCTGGAGTACTGCATAACCACTTCTTTATCCGCCTCAATTTTTGCCGCATACGGCACATCCATCGGTACGCCCTGTCCGCAGTCGTTTCTGAGCTTATCCATGCGAATATGGAGCGTGCGCTCCGCAGCGACCTGCACCGTGAATCCGTCCAGCTTGTCGCGATCCTCAAAATACAGAGTTATGCGGAGGTTAACAGGCTCCGTGTGATCATTGATCACGCAAATTGCCTCATGGCTGGGAAACAGTCCGCTCCCCTTGCTGTGGTAAAAGCAATCGGGAATATACTTTACCTGCATACATAGACCTCCGGGTTTTCTATTCCACAGCGGCGGCAATACTCATCCCACACCGCACCATAGGGTAGCAGCTTGATCTTCTCATACAGAGCAAGACGCCCAGTGAAGTCGCCGCTACTCTCGCAGCGCCGCAGCTCATCTATCGGCTCCAGCAGTGCCAGCAGGATTGCTTTTTTCGTGTTGTTGCTCCCGGTAATGGAGGCCGTCTGGCGGTCAATGGTTCCGTCAAAGAAATCCAGTCCGATGTGAACGCAGTCAAAGGCGTCCTGTCTGGCAATTTCCCTCATAATATCCGTGGTCTCCTTGTTCAGGGACACAACATGATCGCTGTCCCAGCGCACAGGGCGGCTCACATGCAGCATCAGCTCCTGTCCGAAAACAAGGAACGAGCTGATTTTGTCCGATACATATTCCGTGGGATGAAAATGCCCCGAATCCAGACACACGATGCAGTTTCTCCGGTCGAATGCATAGTTCTCGTAAAACTCAGCCGATCCGACCACATAGCTCTCGCTGCCAAGGCCGAACAACTTGCTCTCCACCGAGTCCACATTGTAGCGCGGATCGATCTTTTCCCGGAACATCTCGTCCAGTGACTCAGCCAAGCGGTGCCGTGGGGCAAGCTTATCGATGCAGGTGTCCTTCATTCCGTCCGGGATCCAGTGGTTTGTATAGCAGGTCTGCCCCAGCTCGCGACCAAAGTACTCTCCGACCTTTCTTGCGCGCTTGCCGTGCTCGATCCAAAAGCGGCGGATCTCGTCATCCTCGCTGGAGAGTGTTCCGGCAATAGACTTGGGGTGGGAGAAAAATGTGGCGTTGAAATCAAGGCCAATCCCTCGAGCCTTTGCATAATCCACCCAAAAGCTGTAATTCTCCGGGCTGATCTGATCTCGCTCCACGCTCTTCCCCTTGTCATCCAGGTAAATCGCGTGCACGCCAATCTTTTTCGGGCCGGGAACGCTTTTGAGCACATTGTCCATCATGGCAAAAAACTGCTCTCTGGTTTCTGCCTTTCCGGGTGCATTTCCCGTAACCGCTATACCGCCGGACAGCGCATGACCAGTGCTTTCAAACCCTGTGATGTCATCAATCTGCCAGCAGTTGATAGAAACGGGGATCTGATCCATTTTCGACAATGCGGCTTCCGTATCAATGCCGTATGCCGCAAACAGCTCTCTTGCAGCGCTGTAATTTTTATCCATTTGCACGTCCGTGTTTCCTTTCTGGCAAAACCTTGCCCAAAGGCGCCGAAGCGTCTTTTGGCCCATTCGCATTACTTTGCGGGATGATAACCGTGGTTGGCAAGGCCCTTCTTGAGCAACTTCTGATACTCTTCCTCGGGCAGGTCGGTGTTGTTGTCGCCGCAGATCTGGCGTCTGATATAGTCAGTTTTCAGCAGCATCTCCAGAGACAGGGTCTTGGAATAAGCCTCCATCACCGTCTTGCCCACAGCAAGAACGCCGTGGTTGGCCAGCAGAACGACATCGTAGTCCATGATGTACTTATCCAGATCGGCGATAATGTCCAGCGTGCCGGGGGTACCGTACTTCAAGCAAGGCACCTTGCCGAAAAGCATGATGAACTCGGGGCTGATCTTGTTTTCAATGTCCATGGCAGCCTGTGCATAAGCGGTAGCATAGGGTGCGTGGCAGTGGACAACGGCGCCGATATCGTCGCGCAGCTTATAGCACTTAGTGTGCATGGGGGTCTCAGAGGTGGGAACCAGCTGACCCTCCAGCACCTTGCCCTCCAGATCGGTGACAATGATCTTTCCCTCGCTCTGCAAATCCTTGCTTTGGCCGGACGGGGTCAGATAGATGCGATCACCGTCTCTGACAGAAACATTGCCCTCATAGGTGCCAACTAATCCGCGGTCGCTCATCATATGGCATACATCAACGATTTGTCTTTTGATCTCATAATCCATCATAGCTATTTTCTCCTTTAGTTTGATTATATTGCTTTTGCGGTGTTCCCCCACCCCATTGGATGGGGGAACACAATCAATTCGATAGGTACAGGTATGTGGGCAAATTTAGTTGTTGGCAGCAGTTCCCCTCTTGGCCCTGTTGTACTTTCTCAGGTCGCGGATCATGATAACATAACCGAAGATCCAGTACACAGCCACAATCAGGGGCAGGAAGTTACCGTTGAGGAAGTCGAACAGCCAGGTAAAGGCATACACATACACAGGGGCGTCCAGCGCGGCGTTGGAAATCAGGCTGCCCGCCTCGATGAACCCGTTCTGCACAGCAAGGTCGGAAATCAGCGGAGCCACAGCGGTGCCGACAGACAGGAACACGGGAGCGCCGATCAAGCCCATCAGGATGACCATCTTCAGGATGTTGCCGCGGGCGACATAGAAGGCGGACACAGCCAGTGCCAGATTGACAATACCGGCAAATGGCAGCATGGCGTTGTTGGGCAGCACGACAGCCCACACCAGGTACAGGGGGATAGTGATCATACAGGCGACCCAAATCTCGGGGTTGCCCAGCAGAACAGCGGCATCCAGACCGACGAAGATCTCGCCGTGGTTCTTGGTCTTCTTCTTCAGCCAAGCGGAGCAGGCCTCGGAAATGGGAGCCAGCGCCTGCATGAAGTACTTTGTCACCACGGGCAGCAGCGTCAGCGCGGTTGCACAGGTAACGCCCAGTGTCAGGGAGGCCACAACAGAGTAGCGGCCTACCAAGCCAAAGATAACTCCGAGGATGAAGCCGATGACATGGTTTTCGGCAAATACGCCGATTTTACTCTTGAGCCAAGCAACATCGAAGCTGGAGTTCTCGATGAAGGGGATCTTGCGCAGCAGCAGCTCCACAGGATACAGCACGGAGCTGAAGAGGAATGCAGAGTGAGGAGAGGTGATGCCGGGGATGCCGGACTTCTCCAGAACCAGGGGTTCCATAGCGTCGCCGACGATAAGCTCGCAGATGATACGCACGGCGGCAACAACGAGGGCAAACACGACCCAGAGGGTCTTGCCCTGTCCGAGGGTGATGATCAGAATGCACTGGAAAGCCTTGCCCCAAACATTCCACAGGTCGATGTTGATGGTCTTGGTCTTTCCGATGAGGAACATGACCAGGTTGATGAGAATCTGGAAGGGGAACAGCAGGAATGCGTACTTCCAGGACCAAGTGATGGAGGCGAGGGTGGCCCAGCCGCCGTCCAGGATGTTAAAGGTCTTGCCAACGGTTTCCGTCATAGCCTCCGCCACGGGAGTAATGGCCCCGGACATATAACCGATAACAAGAGAGATACCGGAAAGAGCCACCGCGAAGGTAATCGCAGAGGAGAAAGCCTTTGCCGGCTTCATTTTTGCGATCAGGCCCAGGATCAGCATGATCAGAGCCATGAAAAGCGTGGAGCCGAGGGTATTGATAATGTAGTCAAATACAGTAGTGATAACACCCATATACAAATTCACCTTTCATTTATTTTTTTCGTTTTAATGCCCGGTAAAGTGGGTTTTCTCAGTTGTTTGCGATGTCGATGATCTTCTGCAGCTCGGTGTCCGCACCGATTCCAGTCAGGAACGCGATCCCGTTGATCACGGGAACATTGAAATCGTGGTCGGGAACAATGGTGGCGACATACGCATCGGCAGTGGCCAAATAGGTATCAATGGCCTTGATGTCCACAGCCTGAAGCTCCACATTTTTCACGCCCCGCGCCTCCAGCATATCCTCGAGCTTGCTGACGATGGTCTGCGATGTTGCAACGCCGTTGTTGCAGGCTACAATTACTCGTTTTTTCCTCATTGCGTTTTCTCCTTTCACCAGAATTTCTTCCAAATACTTCCATTTTTACCGGACTTTATAACCCTTGTCAGATCGTTCAGATCTCCTTCTGAATTTTGCAGAGAATCTCCATGCAGTCCTTTGAAGCGTCCAGCTTGAGAAATCTGTCCGTCAGCTTTCCCTCGTCGTTGGCGAGGAAGTTGTCCACAATGGCTCGCAGCGCCTCCGTCTGGTAGCGCTCCGCACCCTCTTTTTTGAACCCAAGGATAAAGAACAGCCGCGGGGACAGTTTGATGCTGTCAGAACCCATCTGCGTAAAGGGAACCCCCTCCTTCGTACTCACAACCGCAATAAAGGGATCCACAATAAACTCCGGGTCCGTGTGGGGCAGCGCAATATCCGCTGTCAGCCCGGGCAGTCCCGTGGGATAGCTGCTTTCTCTGCGTTTGAGAGAATCCCCGAATCCGGCTTTTGCCATGCCGAGGCCTTCCATCTGCTTCCCGACGAAGTCAAACAACTCGTCGCTGGAGGCAAAGCTCTGATTCAAAAAAATCCTATTTTCTGCAAATAGATTCATGGTGCTTCTCCTTCTTCCGATTTATATTCCACAATTTCAAAGCTGTCCTTCACGGCCGCGCGTGCTGCGTGTATATCGCAAAACTCTCCCGCTGCAATCATCTGCACCAGCAGATTTCCCAGCGCGGTGCATTCCACCGGCCCGGCATATACCGGAACCCCCGTAGCTGCCGCTGTCAGCCTGTTTAGATAACTGTCCTGGCAGCCTCCGCCCACAATATTGATCCCTCTGTATGTAATGTGATTGAGCTTTTCCAGCTCACCGATAGCCTCTGCATATCTGCGGGAAAGGCTCCTATATATGCACTGCGCCGTTTCACCTATGGTCTGCGGCTCCACCTGACCGCTGCGACGGCAATAATCCCTGATGGCCTGACTCATACTGTCGGGAGCAAGGAATCCAGCATCATCTACATCCACCACCGATTGGAAATCTTCGGCCTCCTCGGCCAGCGCAGCCAAGGTGGGGAAATCCAGCTTCCTCCCGATCCTTTCCCGGGTCACCTGCTGCCGCCCCTGTATGTAAGCCTCACCATTGACCTCTCTGAGCAGTCCTTGCAACATCCACAGACCCATGATATTTTTCAGATAGCGGTATGTCCCGTAGGCGCCGCCCTCGTTTGTGAAGTTGGCCGCCATACCCGCCGGATGGATGACCGGCTCCGTATTTTCCACGCCAAGGAGGGACCATGTCCCGCTGGATAGGTACACGGCTTCCCTGCTCTCCGACGGCACAGCCAAAAAAGCGCTGGCCGTATCGTGAGATGCGGAAAGTATCGCCTGACAGTCAAACCCCAGTTCCTCTCTGAGCTCTTCGCGAAGTCCACCAAGAATCGTTCCTGGAAAGCTCAGTTCGCCAAACAGCCTGTCCGGAAGTCCTGCCCGGCGGATCAGCGCCCGATCCCAGTCCCTTCTTGCCGCGTGCAGCAAGCCGGTGCTGGAGGCTACCGTATACTCCTGCGCCATTTTCCCGGTGAGCAGATAATTCAGATAATCCGGGATCATCAGCATTCTATCCGCCTCTGCTATCTGCTCAGGATGCTCCTCCTTCAGCGCCAGTAGCTGATACACCGTATTGAACTTCTGTCTCTGAATTCCAGTTTCGGCATACAGTTTTTCAAACGGGAGTACATCCTCCCACGCAGTGTCCGCGTGCTCCGTCCGCTTATCCCGATAGGTGACCGCATCACCGATCCGTTGTCCGTCCGCGGAAACCAACACGAAATCCACCGCCCAGGTGTCAATGGCCATGGTTTCGGGAATCTTGCCCCGCTGAGCGCAGCATTTCAGTCCCAGCACGATCTGGCGGTATATCTCCTCCACATCCCAGCAGTCATGCCCCCGCAGATACCGCTGTCTGTTCTCGAATCTATATATCTCCTCAAGAACAATACGCCCCTGCTCCACGCTGCCCAAAATGTGTCTCCCTGATGATGCTCCTATGTCGATTGCCAGATAATATTTTTTCAAAAGCGCACCGCCCAACCTGTTATTTTGTTTTATTGTATCAAAATCGCCCTCTTTAACAATGACTTTTTTTGCTCTCTCCACTGTCATTATTTGTTCATTTTTTCCCTATACTGGCCAATTTGCAGAAAATTAGAGCGCCATTTTATGTGTTCTGCACAAAATGGCGCTCCGATTTACTTTTCCTGGATTTCTTTTCGCTTCCGCATCCGCCCCATTGGTAAAGGCTCAGTCATTCCTACTTTGGCGGTATTTGCTGGGGGTCATACCAAACTCCTTTTCAAACCGTTTGTAAAAAAAGCTGTGGTTGGTGTATCCCACCATGTCCGCGATTTCCCCCACAGACATATCGCTGGTGCGCAGCTTATTGGCAGCCACCTCCATGCGCCGTTTGGTCTGCAATTCCTTAAAAGTCGTGTTCATCTCGCGCTTTATGAGTCGGCACAGTGTGCCCACTGAGTAGCCCACCTCCTCTGACAGTTCCTGCAGCGACCCAGTACAGTAGGCGTCCCGCACATAGCGATCCACCGCATGCACAAAAATGCTGGAGCTGGACTCCTCCTCCTGCACATGAACATTTTCTGCCGCACTTATGAGGTGCATACACAACAGTCCCATGGTGATCTTATAAATATAATTTGTGTTGGGAATATCCATAATCAGTGCATAGCAGATGTTCTCCATAAGGTTCTGTATGCACAAATCGTTAGACACCGGGAAATGCAGAAATTGACTTTCAGACCCTTGGGACAGCGCATCCACAAAGAAGTCCGCCATGATATTATCCCGTCCCAGCATCCAGCGGACACTGTCAAAGAAATCCGGCTTGATAATCAGATTGATAGCCAGGTCATTTTCCCCGGTGGGAAAGATCTCATGGATGACCTTGGGGCTGAGGAAGAGCAACTCCCCCTCCTTCATTGTGAATTTATGTCCCGCCACATTGTGAGTAATTTCCCCGGAAATAACATAAAACACCTCCACATAATTGTGAGAGTGCGGCGGAAAATAGGCAAATCTTGTATGTTTTCTGACAACGATCTGCTCACCGGGCTTCAGAAACTTCTCCCACTGCACGACAAACTGATCGGCGTCGGTATAAATCTGGCGCTGTATATTGTCGTTTCCATTCATAATCCACTGTTCCTCAGGCGTCACAGCCTGAAGGATCGAAAGCACCTTATTATTCATGTTATACAATCCTTTCCCCTGTGATTTTGCTCCCACCCGATTATATTCGTGTTTATTTTATCACAACTCCCCCGCTAAATCAACTCATCGGGCGTGGTGGATATACCCCCATTTTGCTTCCATATTGTCCGCAAATACGCACACAGGAGCGCAGCGTTCTATGCGCCGCTTACAGCGTACAAAGTAGCATCACCCCCCGACTGTAATGCAGTCGGGGGGTGATCAAGACCCCTACTTTCATGCGGCGAAAGCGGGGGGTCTCTTGCAATATGGGGGAAAATAAGCGAGTATCAGCTGAAAAATGGAGCCCTTTCAGCTCCATTGGGCCAGCTTTTTAAGATTCATGGCAGCATATTTAAGCCGGACCCATCGTGTTACTGCGGCCAAGCCTCCGGAGTAGACCTTTGCCGCCTTCGTAACCTGTTCCTTCTGGAACTTTTTCTTATTCGCGCTGGCTTTGATGTGAGTGCCGTCAATGAAAATCGCGCTGGTGTCCGGCATCCTGTTATTCGATGCCTTGTTGAGAATATGTTCAAAAATTTCGCTGGTCAGCTCCTCCGGGAATCTCTTACAGAAAGCATAGCTCACCATCGCAAAGTGCGGGATCTCATCCAGCAGTCCATACCCCAAAAACCAGTGATATGAGAGAGTATCCTGAATTCTCTGATAGGTTTGCCGCAGAGAAGGAATACCGAACAGGTGCTGAATAAGTACCATTTTTATAAGCACAACCGGATCGGTACCGGGGCGGCCATTGTCATGGCAGTAGTACGGGTCAAGTCGTTCATACAGTCACTCATAGTCCATGACCTTCTCGATTTTCCGCAGTGCAGATGTCTTTCGGAACCAGTGCATCCAAATCTACAATGATTGCCTCCCGCCGCGCGTCTTTTCTCCAGCCTTCCATAAAAACGCCCTCATTTCCTCTATTATAGCAGAAATAGGGCCGGTTGGGTAGTTTTTTGACAGACTGAGGGAACGGGTCACTTTGCCGTGACCCGTTCTCTTGTGCTTATGTATGGGGTTTAGCTTAT